>JAGBWF010000029.1 GCA_017629895.1 Clostridia bacterium | reverse complement strand
GGCTGGAGTGTCGAGGTATTCTTCTCAAACGAGCTGATCGCTGCGCTTTTCGGCAAGGACAGCTTTAAATCGGGCGAAAGCTTTAAGGGCAACTTCTATAAATGCGGCGACGAAACCGAGATTCCTCACTTTGGTATGTGGTCGCCTATCGAAAACGAAAAGCCCGATTTCCACCGTCCCGAATTTTTCGGCACCTTCACGATCGAGGACTAAAATATGAAAACAAGACGTATTTTCGCGCTTACTTTATGTGTTTTGACTCTCTTTTCCTGTTTCTCGGCTTTTTCGGTAAGCGCAACCGAGGAAGAAAATCCCGTTATAAGCTGGTTTACTGCCGGAATGACGGTTGCCGAGGCAAAGGAAATTTCCCCTGCTTTGAAGTCATTTACCCGCGGCGGCAATACGCTCGAGGATAACGAAGCTATCGCTTCGGGCGATACCGTCGTTACCGATAACGCGAGCTATACCGCATGGGTGCTCGGCGACGTTTCGAAAAACGGCAACGTCGATCAGTATTCCTATATACTTATCAAGCGTCATTGCTTCGACACCTATACCCTCGACGAGCAGGAATTTTTCTCTGCGGATATAGATAAAAACGGCAGGGTAGACCAATACGATTATATCCTTGCAAGCCGTATTTACTTCAAGACCTTCGAGCTTAAAAAGCCGAAAAACAGCGACGGCGTTCCCGTGCTTCTCTACCACCATATCCTGCCCGATGAATACAAGAACACAGATAACTGGCGCGGAAACGATATTACCATTGCCACAAGCGAGTTCAGACGTCATATGCAGATGCTTACCGACGGCGGATATAACGTTGTAACGGCAGACGAGGTGGTCGCCTACGTTCGCGGTGAAATTCTGCTTCCCGATAAGAGCCTTATGCTCTGCTTCGACGACGGATACCGCTCGAACACCTATTTTGCCGCACCTATTTTAGCCGAATTCGGATTCAAGGCAACCGTATTTGCAATAATTTGCGGCTATGAAAACAAATACGTCGAAGAGTTCGATTATTTTGCTCTTCAAAAAATCACTCCCGAGGATCTTGCACCCTGGGAAGACGTTATCGACCAGCAGTGCCACACCTATGCAAACCACAACCATCTGCCGCAGCAGAGCTATGCGCAGATACTTGCCGATCTTAAAACGGCGCAGAGTGTGTACAAATCCGAATTTTTCGCCTACCCCTACGGCGACTATGCCGACCACGCTGTCGATGCTGTAAGAGATGCGGGCTTCGAAGCGGCGTTCTCTACGGTTGAGCGCAACGCAGTACCCGGTGATGAAATTTTCCTTATTCCGCGTTATACCGTTCTCTCGCCGATGAAGGATTCGGACTATTTAAAGCTTATCGCAAAAGCCGATTAACACTTTTCGCCCTTCGCTCATAATCTTTAAGTAGTGAAGGGAGGCATTGCAATGGGCTGCTTTGATTCGTTCTTCGGCAACAATAATTGCTGGATTATCATTTTGATCGCGGTTATCATCCTTTGCTGCTGCTGCGGTTAAAAAATTGAACAACATAAGGGCTGACGTTTTTTGCGTCAGCCCTTGTTGTTTATATTTACGATTTTATGAAATCATAAAAATACTTGTGATATTTCATTATCATATCGCGTTCGTTATCGAAGATAAGCGGAAGCTCGGTGAGCACCGTGAGGATGCAGAAAACAGCCGCCGCAGTGAAAAACACCTTGTAAAATACCGAGCCGACCTTCGCCTTTCCTGCGGTATACAAAAGCACGTATCCGCCCAACAGCGCGAGAATAAACATAATATCCGCAGAATAACGCAGGTGCACTCCGCCGTAGCAAAGGTCGAAAAAGGCAAGAAATACGGTGCACAAAAATGCGATTATTGCGGTGATAAAGCCTCTTTTGTGCTCGCGCCACAGCGCAGGGATGAAGGCAACGCCCCAGGTTATCGGGAAAAAGAGCGAGCCGACCGAGCGGTCGGTATAGACCATTCGCTCTACCGCATATTCAGACATACGTCTTGTTACGGGGTGCAGATAGGGAAAGACCGAGTCGAGCTTCGGGGGCTGGATAAAGAAATGATAAAGCGAGGGGAGGAAGAGTGCGCCCGATAGCGAGTAGGTCGAGGTATCGGCAAGCGTTAACTGATAATTCGCGCCGAAATCGAAGGGAGAGCCGAAGCGTGCGTTATTGTAAAGCATTATAAGCACACCGAGAGAAAACATCGGAACGCAGAACGCCGCAATATCGCAAAGCAGGCTCTTTACTCCGAACGGACGGTTTTTGATTATCGAAAAGAGAAGCGGAAGAGCGATTGCAATATAGATAACGAGATTCGGTCGGGATGCGACAGTCGCCGCAACGCATATTCCAGCAAAGGCGAAATGAAGCTTACGCCAAATACCGTAGGCGGAATCCGCCTTTAAAATATGGTAAAATGAAGCGCAAACGGCGCATATACCCGAAAGCACGGCGATGTGATAAAAATTCGCGCAGGTTTCGGTAGACCATAAAAGCGAAGCGCAGGGCAGTGTAAAGCAGACGGCGAGCATAAGCAGAAACGGCGGCTTGTTTTTCATACGAGCGCAAAGCTCGCGTATGATCAACGCCATAAAAATTGCCGAAAGAGCGGTCATTATCGCCGCAGAAAGAGCATCGGAGAGCACCTTGCCCGTTAAGAAATACGCGGGGTAATACAAAAACACGACGGGAGCTATGCCGAAATAGGAATACAGCTTGCCGTTATAATAGGCTCTGTCCCAGGTCGGACCGTATTTGATGCCCGTGGCTTCGCGGCGTTCGGAGGTGTTGTAGGGGTTTTCAAGAGTTTCGTATATCGAAAGGTCGTATTCGGTATCGATATTGAGCTGTCCCTTTTGGAATGCGTCGAACATCTGCGGATAACAGCCGTAATCGTCCACCTTCTTTTCGAGCGGATAATTATGAAGCCATTCGTTTTCGATGCTGACCGCGCATATAAAGAACGAAAGAAGAATGAATATCACCAAAAGAAAAGCGAAAACCGATTTCTGAACCTTGGAATCGGGGTCGAACCTCTCGCGGTGAAAGCCCTTCGCGTAGATATATATCGCCATAAGCGAAATTGCGATAGCGGTACAGCGCAAAAATATATTGTTTGTGATAATAGCGGCAACGGCAAACGGCAGGCTTACCGCGGCAAACGGTAAAATAAAGCCGAAAATGCGTTTTATTGACCTGCTCATTCCTCTGCCTCCTTTGCCAAAACGTTACGTTCGTAATAAAACAGATACTGCTGTGCGATACCTGCGTATTTTCCGAAAACGGTCGGGTCGAAGCCTTCGCCGTAGTATTTTTCGATAACACGCTTCACCCAGACGTCGATAGGGAATGCCTCGTAATATCCGAAGCCGAAAAGCAAAACGCAGTTCGCGACCTTATCGCCGACGCCCTTTATTTTTTTCAGCTCCTCAAGCGCCTGCGCGTATCCGCAGGTGGCTACGTACTCGAGCGAAACCTCGCCAGAAACTATCTTGCAGGCGGCATCGTATATATATTTCGCGCGGAAGCCCGCCTTTATCGGAGCCAGCCCCTCGATACCGACCTCATACAGCTTTTCGGGGGAGGGGAAGGAGAAATATCCGTTTTCCTCTTTTCCGTAGAGGCGGCAGAGCGAATCGATAATCTTTTTGATACGCGGTATATTGTTGTTTGCCGATATTATAAAGGAAATAAGCGTTTCCCAGCCGTCCTGACGGAATATGCGGATACCGCTGCCCGAGCTTGCGGCGCGGGAAAGGCTGTCGTCTTCGGAAAACGAGGCTATTATACCGGAATAATCGCGCTCGAGATCGAAATACCGAACAAAGCTTTCGGAAAATTCCTCCTCGGTTATATCGCAAAAAAGCCAGCCGTTTTCCTGACGTTTTACAGTCAGGGCGCGACCGCAGGCATAAAGCGTGCAGGAGTCGCCGTCTATCGTATCGAAACGGAAGCATTGACCGCATTCGCAGGAAACGATCGGATCGAAATTATTACATTCGGTTAAAAGAAGATCGTTGGCGATCCTTGTAAATTTCATACTTGCTCTTGTAATTTTGAGGTTTTTAATGTAGAATATAAATGATTGAAAGAAAGCTTAAGGAGAGAAGACCTTGAAAGAGCATATTTATACCATACCCGTAACAGAGGCGTTTTCCGAGCATAAGGATAAATGTCCCTTCTGTGCGCTTTTCGATAAGCTCGAGCGCGATGAGCTCGATATAATTCTCGGCGCCTCGATGATGGAGCCCGACGTAAGAAGCGAAACCAACAGACTCGGCTTTTGTCCGCACCATTATAAAAAGATGTTTGGGATGAAGAACCGTCTGGGGCTCGCGCTTATGCTCGAAAGCCATCTCGAATCCTTGAAAAAGGAATTAAAGACCGGAAATATATTCTCGCGCGATATTGCGGCGAAGAGCGTCGAGAGGATCGAAAAGCTGAACGATTCCTGCTACGTTTGCGAGCGTATCGAGGACAAGATCGCAAAAATGTTCACAACCGCCTGCTATCTTTATAATGAGGAAAAGGATTTCAGACGTGAGTTCGAAAGCGTGCGTTATTTCTGCCTGCCTCATTACCGCGAATATATGCTTGCGGCAAGGCGTGTGCTCGATAAAGAGGGATATTCCGAGCTTGTAAAGGCGGCAAACGGTAAGGTTACCGATTACCTCGACAGCTTAAAGGACGATATTTCGCTTTTCTGCAAAAAGTTCGATTACCGCTTCGACTCGCTTCCCTGGGGAGAATCGAAGGACTCGGTCGAGCGCTCGATAAAATACCTTTCGGGCGAGGATTCGCTCAGCAATAAATAGTGTTTTACCGCAGGATTTTTCCTGCGGTATTTTTATACAGCTCCGTTTTTGCAAAAAAATGCCGCGTAAACGGATTTTTTTATGCTTGCGATGAATAAAACTCGACGATTATTCATCACAACGGTTTACATAATCAATGTGGATTTTCGGGTTATGAAGAGCGGTTATCCACATTGTCCACAGACTTTTCCACAGCTTTGTGGCGAAAAATGCTTGATTTTAGGTGGAGTGTTGTGGAGATATCCACATTTTCCACCGAGTTTTCCACATAGCCGAGAAAACATTATGTCATATACATTACGCGTAAACCGAGTGTAAAAATACCCGAATTTGAGCGAAAAAACGGCGGTTTTGGGATGTATATTTATACACTCTTGGTCGCGAAGGCGTTCAGATCGGTGGTTCCGCGCTCTCCTGCGAGGTATTCGAAATAGCCCTGCGCCGCGATCATAGCCGCGTTGTCGCCGCAAAGCTTGAGCGGGGGCAAAAACAGCTTCGCACCGAATTTTTCAGCCGTTTCCGAAACGGCGGCACGGAGATGCGAGTTTGCCGCAACGCCTCCTGCGAGCACGATATCCATAGCGCCCTCGCGAGACATGAGAAGCTCGAGCCTTGAGGTTATCGTTTTTACAAGAACGCTTGTGAACGATGCCGCAATATCGGCGCGGAATTCATCGTCGATTATTCTGCCCTTTTGGGTGGTTTCCTGATGAACGAGGTTGATGACGGCGGTTTTTAATCCCGAGAAGGAAAAATCGTATTCTGCGCCGTCTACTGAGCCTGCGGTGAATTTATATTTGCTCTTATCGCCGAGAGAAGCAAGCCTGTCCATAGCCGCGCCGCCGGGATAGGGAAGTCCGAGCACGCGAGCGCACTTATCGAAGGCTTCGCCCGCCGCGTCGTCGCGTGCGTGGCCGATAAGGCTGTATTTCGTATAATCGTCGACACGCATAAGCGAGGTGTGTCCGCCCGAAACGACGAGCGAGACGAACGGAGGCTTGAGGTCTTCGTGAACGAGATAGTTTGCCGCGACGTGCCCTCTTATATGGTGGACGGGGATAAGCGGCTTTTTGGTCGCAAAGGCGAGTCCCTTCGCAAACGAAAGTCCGGTGAGCAGTGCGCCGATAAGGCCGGGTGCGTTGGTTACCGCGATAGCGTCGATGTCGTCTATTGTAAGCTCTGCCTGAAGCAACGCGCTTTCGACAACACCGTAGATCGCTTCGGTGTGCGCGCGCGACGCTATTTCGGGCACGACGCCGCCGTATGCCGCATGTATGTCTATCTGCGATGCGACGACGCTGGATAAAAGCTTTCTGCCGTCCTCGACGACAGCAGCCGCGGTTTCATCGCAGGATGATTCGATTCCGAGTATTTTCATAATTTTTTCTCCATAATAAGCGCGTCCTTGCCGTTGTAAAAGCCGTTTCTTCGCCCTACCGTCTTAAAGCCGAACGATTCATAGAGCGAAATTGCCGCGATATTGTCTGTTGCAACCTCGAGCGTTATAAATTCGCATTCCTTGTCTGCCGCCGTGTCGATAAGAAGAGTTAAAAGCCGATTCGCGATGCCTCTTCTGCGGTGCGTCGGCAGTACGGCGAGGTTCATTATCTCCGCCTCACCTGCGACTGCGTACATCGATGCGATTCCGCAGACAAGCTCGTTTTCGAGAGCACAGAAATAGGATGCAAATTCGGAAAGATTTGCTATCTGCGATTCGCTCCAGGCGGTAGAAAGGCAGGCTTTTTCGACCTCTGCCGCCATTTTTATTTCCGATTCGCCAAGGGGTGCGCGGTATAATATGCTCATAGCTCGCTTCCCGATTCGTTCGATTCCTCTCCGATAGCGCCGCCGATCATACGGACGTTCACTTCATAGGGAGAATATACCGTTTTGCCGATACGGCTGTCGCGGAGGAAGCATCTGCCGTTGTATTTAAAGAAGGAAACGAGATAATAAAGACCGGGGTAATCCGCCGAAAGAAGACGTATCGAATAATGGTTTTCGATAGTTTCCTCGGTAACGGCAACCTCGACAGGCTCGCCGTTTTCGATAGTTTCGGCGATAAGCTTGCAGAGCGCCGATTCCTGAACGTAATCCTCGTTCTGCTTGTCGTCGGGAAGATATTCCTTATCGGCATAGAGCGAGTCGATGTAAAGCGTGTTGTTGCCTGCATAGATAGAAGCCGCAATAGGCTTGAATTCGGTAACCGAGGGCTCCTTTACCTTTGTCGAGCGCACGAGAAAGTAGTTTCCCTCGACCTCATAGCAAAGGAAGCGCGAGGTCGATTCGAACCAGACCTCATAATAAACGGTGCTTTCGCCGTTCTCCTTGACGGTTATAAATTCCTCGCCCTGCTCGACGGGATAAAGCCCCATCGGCGCTACGTCAACGTATTCGATACCCGTGTTGGTATCGATAAATCCGCTCGCCGTAGCTTCGCCGCCGCTGCAGGCAACGAGAAAGAGGGAAATAAAAACGAGTGTTAATGCAATAATTCTTTTCATTGTAGTCCTTTTAATATCCGATCTGTCCGAGACTGTCGTCGTTGTCTATCCAATCCTGAACGTTGTAGATGGTGTATTCGTCGTTCGATTCGCGAACGATAACACGGCTAATGCCTGCGTTAATAACCAATCTTTTGCACATCTGGCAGCTTGTTGTTCCGCTTACCAATTCTCCCGTTTTGCCGTCGATACAGCACATATAAAGGTCTGCGCCGAGCATTCTTTCTCTTGCGGCGGAAATTATCGCGTTCGCCTCTGCGTGCACCGAGCGGCAAAGCTCGTATCTTTCACCGCGGGGAATATTCATTTTGTCGCGCAGGCAGAACTGCAAATCACAGCAGTTTGCTCTTCCGCGGGGTGCGCCGTTGTAGCCGGTCGAAACGATAACGTCGTCCTTAACGATAACCGCGCCGAAGTTTTTGCGAAGGCAGGTGCCTCTGCGGGTAACGGTCTGTGCTATATCGAGGTAGTAGTTGATCTTGCTTCTTCTCTGTTCCATTTTTTTAGTCCTTTACGTAATTTTATTAATTATACAATAATAAACGCGAAAAATCAACAATTAAAGCAGGGCAAAGAAAACCATTCTGTCGCTTCCGTCGGGCATATCGGCTTTAAAGGTTTTTGTGTTCAGAAAGCCGCATTTCTTCATAACCGCACGCATAGGCAGATTGTTTGCCGAAACGTCTGCGTAAATGCGCTTGAGCGCAAGGCCTTCCTTCGCGTATTTTTTTGCAAGCAGTATAGCTTCGGTTCCGTATCCTTTGCCGCGACAGCCTTCGTTTGCGAGAACAATCAGAATATCACAGCGGTTTTCGGAATAAACGATGCGCTCAAAGGTCAAAAGCCCTATTATTTCATCGGTCTTTGTGAATATCCCGACGGTTTTGCTTCTGTCCTCGTGCTCAATGCTTTCGGAATAAAACCTGTCTGCCTCCTCTTCGCTGTAAGTATAGACGCTGTTTTTGTTTTCGGGCTCATACTTGCGCCAGAATGCGCGCATTTCTTTTTGTGTCGCCGTGCGAAGCGTTATAATTTTTCCGCGAATTTCGATCATTTCCGCTTCTCCTTTTTTAAATTTTTTATGCCCCGCAGGGCAATTCATGACCGTAGGTCAATTCATGCACGAGAGTGCAATTCACGCCTTCGGCAATTCATTGTGTCGTGTTAAAGACACGACACATTCCGCGTGCTCTGTGAAAGGAAACATATCTATCGGTTGTATCTTTTTTACCTTGTACCCGCCCTTGCGGAGCGCAAAAAGGTCGCGCGTGAGCGTTTCGGGGTTACAGGAAACGTAAACGATTTTCTTCGGCGAGAGGGAAAGAAGCGATTCGACAAAACGCTTACTGCATCCTGCGCGCGGCGGGTCGGTGATAACGGTATCGATTTTTTCGTTCTTTTCGGCAAGCTCCTGCATAAATTCGCCCGCATCGGCGGCAACGAATTTTGTGTTTTTGATGCCGTTGAGCTTGGCGTTGATTACCGCATCGGCAACGGCGTCGGGGTTCGATTCGACACCGATAACCGACTTTGCCTTGCCTGCCAGCGTAAGCCCGATAGTGCCGGTTCCGCAATATGCATCGATAATTTTTTCCCTGCCCGAAAGGTCGGCGAATTCAATTACTTTGGAATAAAGAATTTCGGTCTGCTTGGTGTTGACCTGATAAAAGGAGCGCGGGCTGATACGGAAGCGGTTGCCGAGAAGATTTTCGGTTATATAGCCTTCGCCGTACAGCGTTTCGCTCTTTTCGCCGAGAAAGAGGGGTGTTTCGGTTTGGTTGACGTTCCAAACGACCGTCGTTATATCGGGATGCTTTTGCAAAAGTGCGTTGACAAAATCGCGCTTTTTCGGAAAATCGCCCTTGGCGGTAACGAGCACTACCATAGTTTCGCCGCTGTTGACGGCACGGCGGATAAGCGCGTGGCGGAAAAAGCCTTTGCCTGTGTTTATGTCGTACGCCTTGATTTTAAAAGAAATGCAAAGGCTGTGGACGGTTTTTATTATCTTGTCGGCGTAAACGTCCTCGAGCAAGCATTCCTCTGCCTGCACTATTCTGCGCGATGCCGATTGATAGATACCGCAGATGATTCTGCCGTTTCGGAAGCCGAACGCGCGCGATATTTTGTTGCGGTAGTGGTAGGGGTTCTCCATACCGATGATTTCATCGACGTGGCAGTATTTTCCCACAAGCTTTATGATTTTTGATTGCTTGAGCGAAAGCTGTTCTTCGTAGGTTAAATTCTGAAGCTGACAGCCTCCGCACTTTTTATATATCGGACAGTTCATTTTGTGTTTTCAGCCTTTCGTATATCTCGTGCGGAACGGTATGCTCGCCCGTGCCTCTGCCGAGCAGGACGTTCGGCTTGCGCGCTCCGTGAAAATCGCTTCCGCCGCTGTGGAGAAGTCCGTGTCTGTCTGCGATTTCGCACGCTTTATTTATAGTTTCTTCGTTATAGTTAAGATAATAGGTTTCCATCGCGTCGAGCCCGTGTGCCTTCGCCTTCGGGAGAAAGGTCAGCAATTCCTCCTCGGTCAGATCCAAAAAGGAATGTGCGAGCACCGCGGTCGCTTCGACCGATTTAAGAAATTCGATCGCTTCGAAAACGCCGACGCGCTTGGTCGGAACGTAATATTCGCTGTTTTTTGCAAGCAGGGTGTCGAAGGCTTCTGTGATCGAGCCGACGTAGCCCTTTTCGGCAAGTGCCTCGCCGATATGCGCGCGGTTGAAGCGTCCGTTTGCGGTTTTCGCTTTTATTTCGTCGAAGCTTATATCGTACCCCGCGTCGTTAAGCCTGTTTATAAGCTCGCGGTTGCAGGCTTC
>JAGBWF010000028.1 GCA_017629895.1 Clostridia bacterium | reverse complement strand
TTTTTCCGCACTGATCTCCTCTTTTTTTATTCCATATATCGCCGCTTCGCCTCGAGATAATCGAAAACGTCTATCTCGCCGTCGCCGTTTATATCGGCAAGCCTTTTCTGCTCCTCGGTGAGCTTTACGGTACCGAAATAGGCGCGCTTTATAAGCAAAACGTCATAAATATCCAGCCTGCCGTTCATATCGACGTCGCCCTTGGTAAGCCCGAAATAAGCCGCGATAACCGCCGCCTCGGTGCGTGCAAGCAGCAAAAGGTTGTTATCGTCGAGTAGCCATAACGCCGCGTATCTGTTCGTGTGGAACGAATGCTCGATGATATAGTAAAGCGGACAGCCGACGCTTCTCGCCCCGCGGAGCACGCCGTAGTATTCCCCTCTTTCGCCCCTGCGGGTCTTACATTTACCGGCACTCACGCCCATACGCTCGGCAATCGCCCGAACAAGCGCGTTTCCGAGAACGCTTGCGCCGTTTTTGTCATCGTAGGCGGCGTAGACGTCCACCCTGTCGGTCTTTTCGGCACCGCTTCCCGACACGGCGTTCGAATGGAGCGAGATGAAAAGATCGTAGCCCTCTGCCATCTCGCCGCGCTTGGTTACAGCCAGATCGACACCCTGATGCTCTCTTGTAGTGCCGACGATGAAGCCGTATTTGGTGAGCTCGCTTTTTAAAAGCAGATGCAGCTTCCACATCTGCTTCGATTCGTAATACTCCGGAACCGCCGGACTTTGATTTCGCGTTGAATAATGCCCTGCATCGAGCATAATTTTATATTGCATAAGTAACCTCCTTCGGTTTGTTTATGCAATCATTATACAACAAAAAGCAGACGAAATCGTCTGCTTTTTTTCTCATCAAAATCTCATATAAAATCGGATATCTCGCCGCAAAGCTCGAAAAGCACACGGCCGTTCGTCGCGTCGGTCATATCTGCGATAAACCGCTCGGAATCGCTTTTTATAACCATAAGGGTGAGCCTTACGTCGCTCCCGAAATCGCTGTCCTTTATCCTCGCACCCGAGGCGGAAATAAGCGGCATAAGCTTTTGATATTCAGAATATCCCGCCTTTACCGAAATCAGCGAAAATTCGCCCACCTCGGCAGTGCCGCCCTCGGCAAGCGCGCCGACAGCCGCCGCAGTATATGCGCGCACCAGACCGCCCGTACCGAGCAGTATTCCGCCGAAATAGCGCGTAACCACGACCGCGGTATCGGTAAGCCCCGCCTTGCGTATCGAATCAAGCACGGGCATACCCGCCGTGCCGTGCGGCTCGCCGTCGTCCGAAAAGCGCTCCTTGTAGCCCTCGCGCAGAACGTAGGCGTATACGTTATGGCGTGCGTCGGAATGCTTTTTCTTTATCGAATTGACAAAGGCAATTGCCTCTTCCTCGGTTTTCACGGGGGCGCAATAGCCGATAAATTCGCTTTTTTTCTCGGTCAGGCTGAAAGCCGCTTCCGATTTCAGAGTTTTATAGCTCATTGCTCGGTATAAAATTCCTTGTAGATTGCCTTGATAGCGCGGGTGAATACGCTTTCATCGACACCGATGATGATATTAAGCTCGCTCGAGCCCTGGTCGATCATACGGATATTGATGTTCTTCTTCGCAAGTGCGCTGAAAATACGCGCCGCGGTACCGGGCTGACCCGCCATATTGCGACCAACGACGGCAACAAGGCCCATATTGTTGTCGATATGGATGTGATCGGGGTTGACAGCCTTCTGAATCGAGGATGCGATATCGTATTCCCTGCCCTTGACGTCGGCGCTGTTCACAACGACGCACATCGTATCGATGCCCGAGGGGAGATGCTCGAAGTTGATGTCGAGATCGGCGAAAACCTTGAGCACGCGCATACCGAAGCCGGATTCCTGGTTCATCATATCCTTTTCGATACGGATGACCGAGAAGCCCTTTTTGCCTGCGATACCGGTGATAAGCTCGTCGCTCTTGTGGTTGTCGGTCGAGGTAACGATAAGCGTGCCCGCATCTTCGGGACGGTTGGTGTTGCGGATATTTATCGGAATGCTTGCAAGCTTAACGGGGAAAATGCTGTCCTCGTGAAGCACCGATGCGCCCATATAGGAAAGCTCGCGAAGCTCGCGGTAGGTGATTATTTTGATAGGACGGGGATTTTCGACAATTCTCGGGTCGCACATAAGGAAGCCCGAAACGTCGGTCCAGTTTTCATAGATATCTGCCATAACCGCGCGCGCAACAATCGCACCCGTGATATCACTGCCCCCGCGGGAGAAGGTCTTTATGCTCATATCGGGGTTCGAGCCGTAGAAGCCGGGGATAACGACGTTCTTTCTTCCGGCAAGACGCTCGGACATAACGATGTTGGTCTTGGTAGCGTCGAACTTGCCGTTGTAATCGAAGAAGATGACCTCGGCGGCATCGATAAATTCATAGCCGAGATAATCGGCAAGCACGATACCGTTGAGATATTCCCCGCGCGATGCGACGTAATCGAGAGTGGTACCGTTTTTGAGGTTTTCCTCGATCGTCAGAAACTCGCCCGAAAGGTCGGTCGCAATGCCCAAGCCCTTGATAATATCGTTGTATCTCGATTTAATTTCGGTGAAATCAGACTCCCAATCGCCGCCGCTTATGCTCTTGCTGTGGCAGGAAATAAGCAGGTCGGTAACCTTCGTGTCGCCTTCGAAGCGCTTGCCGGGTGCGCTGGGAACAACGTAACGGCGTGCATCCTCCGCGTTGATGATATTTGCACTCTTGATAAACTGCTCGGCAGACGCAAGCGAGCTGCCGCCGAATTTAACAACCTTTTTTTCAAATAAAGTCTTCATAATCACTTTTCCGCATATAAAATTAAAATTTTTCGATGATATTCTATCACACAAGCTTTTCTTTTGCAATGACATTTTTAAACAAACATATCTCGTATACTCTAATTATATGCACAATTTTGCCCGAAAGACTTGACAAACTCGCCCGTTGTGGTAAAATATGAAAGGTTAAAATCCGCTCCTCGCCATATCAGACCGCCGTTTTGAAGAGTATAAGCGGATGCAGATTTGAAAATTCAAGCCGAAGCTGTAGAATCCTACTGCAAGGCGAGGATTTTGGGAAATGAAATGCTCTGCGCCGTTTAGACCGACGAAAAATATGCCTGCATAGTTAAATGGATATAATAAGCCCCTCCTAAGGGTTAGTTGTGAGTTCGATTCTCGCTGCGGGTGCCAAATAAAA
>JAGBWF010000027.1 GCA_017629895.1 Clostridia bacterium | reverse complement strand
CGGGCCTTTCGCCGAAGACATGCGGTATAACGCAGATCGGTGCGCTTAAATATAAAAACGGGGAAATTATCGGTGAGTTTTCGACATTTGTCGATTGCGGTATGCCGATTCCCGAAAATATCGTAAGGCTGACCGGAATAACCGACGATATGGTAAAGGGCGCGCCCGATGAAAAGGAGGCGGTAGAACGCTTTCTCGAATTTTGCGGAGACAGAATGCTCGTTGCGCATAACGCCAATTTCGATATTTCGTTTATAAGGCGCGTTGCCGACGAAAATTCCATTCCCTTTGATAACCCTTATCTCGATACGGTTGCACTTTCGAGATATATAAACAGCGATATAAACAAGCATACGCTCGATACGCTTGCGAGGTATTATAAGCTCGGAGAATTCGACCATCATAAAGCCGATGCGGATACCGAAATGCTTGCAAAAATATTCGAATGTATGGCAAGAAAGCTTGCGGCAAACGGTGTTTACAGCGTTAACGAGATGAATAACGCGATGGCGAATAACGCCGATCCCAAGAAGCTGAAAAGCTATCACGTCGTTATCCTTGTAAAGAATTTGAAGGGGCTTAAAAATCTCTATAAGCTCGTTTCGCGCTCGTATATCGACTATTTCCACAAGCATCCGCGTATTCCGAAAACGCTTCTCAACGAATACCGCGAGGGGCTTGTAGTCGGCTCTGCCTGCTCGTCGGGCGAGCTCTATGACGCAATATTGCAGGGAAGACCGGATAACGAGCTTTACCGTATTGCAGATTTTTACGATTACCTCGAGATTCAGCCCGATTGCAACAACGGATATCTTATCGAGGAAAATCAGGCGACAATCGAACAGCTTCACGATAACGTGAGAAAGATAATAGGCATTGCAAACAAGCAGAAAAAGCTTGTGGTTGCAACGGGCGACGTTCATTTTCTCGATCCCGAGGACGAAATTTACCGTCAGATAATGCTTTCGGGCAAGGGCTTTTCGGATGCGATGCGCGACACCCGTATTTTCTTCCGCACGACCGATGAAATGCTTGCCGAGTTTGCGTATCTCGGTGAGGAGCTTGCATATAAGGTGGTTATCGAAAACCCGAAAAGAATTATTGAGGATTTCGATGCTATAAAGCCGATACCCGACGGAACCTATACGCCGAAGATCGACGGTGCGGAGGAAGAGCTTCAGGAGCTTTGCGAAAAGACCGCGATGGAAATGTACGGGCATAACGGCGTTATTCCCGACGTTGTAAGAAAGCGTATGGACCGCGAGCTTTCCTCGATTATCAAAAACGGCTTTGCGGTATTGTACGTTATCGCAAGGCGCTTGGTTCAGAACAGCGAGGAGCACGGCTATCTCGTCGGCTCGCGTGGCTCGGTAGGTTCTTCGTTTGCGGCAACGCTTGCGAAGATATCCGAGGTTAACCCTCTGCCGCCGCATTACGCCTGTCCGAAATGTAAGTATTCCGAATTCTTCCTCGACGGATCGGTTGGCTCGGGCTTCGACCTGCCCGATAAGGACTGTCCCGAATGCGGCACTCCGATGCGACCCGACGGACACGATATTCCGTTCGAAACCTTTCTCGGCTTCCATGGCGAAAAGGCGCCGGATATCGACCTTAACTTCTCGGGCGACGTTCAGTCCGAGGCACATAAATACACCGAAGTGCTTTTCGGTAAGGAAAACATATTCCGCGCAGGTACAGTAGGTACGCTTCAGGATAAGAACTGCTTCGGTTACGTTAAAAAATATCTCGAAAAAGAGAATATTTCGATAACAAAGGCAGAGCAACAGCGCTTGGTGCAGGGCTTTGTCGGAGTTCAGAACACGACGGGACAGCACCCAGGCGGTATCGTCGTTATCCCCAAGGAATATGAAATATACGATTTCACACCCGTTCAGTACCCTGCAAATAAGGCGTCGAGCGGGGTTATAACCACCCACTTCGCATTCGAATATCTGCACGATACGATATTGAAGCTCGATATACTCGGGCACGATGTTCCGACTTATTACAGGTATTTCCAGAATTATACCGGCATTGACGTGCGCGACGTTCCGATGAACGATAAAAACGTTATCGAGCTGTTCGCCTCGACAAAGCCGCTTGGTGTAACACCCGAGCAGATAGGCTGTGAAATCGGAACCTTGGGCATTCCCGAGTTCGGTACCGACTATTCGATACAGATGATACTCGATGCAAAGCCTAAATCCTTTGCCGACCTTGTGCAGATAGCGGGACTTTCGCACGGTACGGGTATCTGGCTCGGAAACGGTAAGGACCTTATCGAAAACGGCATCTGTACTATCGATGAGATTATCGGTACGCGAGACAGTATTATGGTATACCTTATGCATAAGGGGCTCGATTCGGCAATCGCGTTCGACTCGATGGAGAGAACGAGAAAGGGCAGAGGCTTGCTTCCCGAGCAGGAGGCGGCAATGCTCGAAAAGGGCGTTCCTCAATGGTATATCGATTCCTGCAATAAGATACAGTATATGTTCCCGAAGGCTCACGCCGCGGCTTATACTATAGCATCGCTCCGATTGAGCTGGTTCAAGATTTATCAGCCCGTCGCTTTCTATGCGACCTATTTCACAATAAAACGCAAATTCTTCGACGGCGAGCTCGTTATGCGCGGCAAAACGCGTATCGAGGAGCGCCTGACCGCGCTGAGAAACGCACCCGAGCTTTCGGCAACAGAGGAAGGCTCGCTTATAATCCTGCGTATCGTTCTCGAAATGCTCGCCCGCGGATTTTCCTTCCTTCCGATAGAGATCGGCAAATCCGAAGCAATGGCGTTCGTTCCCGAAAACGGCAAGATAAGGCTTCCTTTGTGTGCGCTTAACGGCTTGGGCGAATCGGTT
>JAGBWF010000026.1 GCA_017629895.1 Clostridia bacterium | reverse complement strand
CCTCGTAGGTGATTTCTTCGCCGTTGACGCTCGTTTTACTCTTTTCGATAGAAAGGTCGCCCACGGCCTCCTGCTTTTCCTCGATGACAACGCCCAAGATAATGTTATCGGTGAATTCATACTCCTGATCTTCGCTGTCGGAATCGGTTATCTTCGTAACCAGCGAGAAGAAGGAGATAAAGCCTTGTATCTGTATACCCTTGGCGTTCTGCTCGACGTATTCCTCATCGAAGCGAAGAGTGATTATGCCGGTCTCGTTGTCTATGTTGTATGTACCGACGACCTGACCGACCGAGTTGATAATGTTGCCGCTGCCGCTTTGTATCATTTGGAATATTTCGGGCAGCTTATAAGTAAGGGTGTCGGATATTTTATCGACGGTCTCGCCGTTCATAACCGCGAGCTGCTGTCCGTCGATGGTGTATTCGATTCTGAACTCGATAAGGTCGCCTTCGGTAACCACCGAGCCGCTTTCGAGCTTGTTGCCGTCTTCATCGTACATTGTAACCGATTCGATATACGGCGTGAGGTCGAGCGGAGCCGCCCTCGTTTGTGCGTAGGTCGCGCCCGAATCAAGCAGTGCAAGGAGCGATCGGCTCGCCGCGCCCGCGCCCTGCGGTGCGGATATCTGCGGTTCGTTCTCGCCCGCATCGCCCTCTCCCTTATCGGAGGGCACGAGCTCTGCCCATGCGTCGCTACCTTCGGGCTCGGTAACCTCCTCGGAGGGCTTCTCCTCCTTGGAGCCCGCATCGCCTGTCGGACGGTAGATTTCAACTACTCCGTAGCCTGCAATGCTTTTATCGAACATATTATAGCTCTTTTCGGCAACGCGTCCCGCGCAATCGCCCTCGATTGCAGTGAAGTTAACGCCCTTGACGCTCTCGATGATGCCGACACGGTCGGCTGTTCCGTTTTTATCGGTGTCGAGGAAGACGATATCGCTCGCCCTCGGCACGTGCTCGGAGGGTGCCTTGTATCTGCCCTCCGACTCAAGCTGTGTAACCCAGCCTGCGTAATCCGAATTATAGGTGTAATCTATTCCCGAATAGTAGAGGCAGAAGGCAACGAACGTCGAATTCCAATCGACATAAGGGTCGCCGTGCCATGCGCCGTAGCGCGTATATCCGCTTATCGAGCCATTACTGCCAACCTTGTAGTTCTTATCGCTTTCGGTGTAGCCGAGCTGGCTTTTTGCAACATCTGCTGCGTTCTGTCGGGTTATAAATTCGAACTTTGGCAGGGTTGCCTTCCAATCCGACTCGGTTTCTGCGTCTGCGCTCGGATCGGAATAGCATTGGAGTGAATGCGTATGCTCGTTTTGCTCACACGTCAGCTTCGATTCATAGCAGCCCTCGCTATGCGCGTGTCCGAGCGAGCAGATAAACACTCCCGTTTCCTCGAAGCATCCTTTTTTGTGGGTATGCTCCTCTATTCCGCAAAACGTTGCGGTGGTTTTTGTAATAGCGGGAAGGATCATTGCGTAGGTGGTACAGAATACCACGATACACATCATCACGCTCAGAATCCGTCTCCAGATCCGCCTGTATCTTTTCTGTTTAAGCTTCGAAGTAACGTCTTTTGTAAATTGCTGTTCCAAGCGTGTCCCTCCTTTCCGCTGTATTTAAGCTACGCTCAGTTAATTTCCCCGAATGCTTCCATCGGCCATACTCTGAATACCAGCTTGCCGACTATCTGCTCCTCCGAAACACAGCCGACAGCCGTGTTTCTCGAATCCACCGAGATGCTTCGGTGGTCTCCCATTACGAAAACTCGGGATTCGGGTACCTGATAAGGCAGTTCGATATCGCAATCGCCGAACGCCTTTTCGTCGAGATAGGGCTCGTCAAGCAGCTCGCCGTTGACGTAGACGTCTCCCTCGGGAGTGATGTCCACCCAATCGCCCGCGCTTGCGATAACCCTTTTTATAAGTATCTTATTGTTGTAGTAAAACGCGATTACGTCGCCCGTTTCGAACTCCGACGTTTTTAACGTCAGTACGATGTCTCCGTCGGAAAGCGTCGGTGTCATCGAGCCTCCGTATACCTGCAGTACAGGCAGGAAGATCGTTGCCACAAGCACCGCTATCGCCGCAACCGTTACGAGCGTGTATATCGTACTGCGAAGCACTCTGCGGTAACGCTTACGGTATTTCGTGCGGGCGATCTCTTCCTCGATCTGCTCGGGAGTGGGAAGTGTGATTTCTTCTACGTTCATAATCAATACATTCTCCCGTTGATCTTTGATAACGGGTCTCCGGGCTTGGTGCTGAGCGCAGAGAACAGATCCATCGCCTGCTGTAAGCCCTCGTAGGATTCCACAAGCTGTCTGATCTTCACCGAGCAGTTATCCCAGCACGCCTGCGCCTTCAACTCTGCCTCGGCTACCATACGGTCGCATCTTTCCTTGGTTTCGCGCTCCATCTGCTGACATATAACCGCCTGACGCTCGCTCATAAGCTTGATATTATCCACGTAATATTTGCAGGAATCCTCCGCCGCGTTGAAAATACCGCTCAGCTGCAACGCCGCCTCTGCGAGAGAGCCCGCTTTATTTATATGTATTGTACGATCGGCAAGCTGTGCCTGAGTCTGATCGAGTATACAGCGCAAGCGCTCGTTTTCTCGCCTCTGCTCCAAAAGCAGCTCGAGCAGGTCCGAGCGGCTGAGCTTGCGCAATTCCTTATCTGTCATAGTGGTAGCATCTCCTTTCGCCCAAGGGCGTTTGTCGGGGGATTTTTATATATGCAAATCAACATCTTTTGGTGCTTATCATATTAACACGATTTTTTCTGATTTCAACCCCTATGACGCAAGCGGTTATTTTTTGACGCAAACGGTATTATTGCGTTTTTTCTTGACTTTTTATGCACTTCTGTGATATATAATATAATGAAGAAAAATAATCGAAAAAGGAGGGTGCCGTATGAAAATCGCCTTGGTTGACGATGAGGTCATTCAGCTTCAAAATTTAAGAAATCTGCTCGCAACCGAGCTTCAGCGCACGGCAAGCAGCACGCCTCATCATATCGATGCCTTCCGCAGCGGTCAATCCTTTCTCGACCATTGGCAGCCCGGCAGCTACGATATAATAATTCTCGATATCTTTATGGGCGAGCTGACCGGCGTGGACGTTGCAAAGCGTATCCGTCTCGCCGACCCCGCGGTAAAGCTTGTATTTTGCTCGCACAGCAATGAATTTGCCGCCGAAAGCTATCAGGTGAACGCGCAGTATTATCTCGTCAAGCCTGCCACCCCCGGCTCTATTGCCAATATGCTTTCCCGCCTTAATCTCGAGCTGATACAGATGAATCAGGCGATCACCCTGCCCGACGGACACGACGTTGTTCTCCGTCATATTCTTTATACCGAATATTATAATCACGTTGTTACGATATATTTTAAAAACGGTCAGACGCACAAATTACGCATAAACCACAGTCAGCTCGAGGAAATACTCCTCCCCTACGGCTATATCTACTCCCCCACAAAAGGAATCCTTGTTAATTTCCACGAGGTGCTCTCCATCTCCGAGGACAGCCTCACGCTTTCGAACGGTATGGCGCTTCCTATCTCGCGGCGCAAAAGCAAGGACGTTCAGTCGGCGTTTGCCAAATTCAGATTCCAAAAGCTTCGCACGGAGGTCGACTCAAATTGATCCCTATTTACCGTTTTCTTGAGGTTGCGTTATATTCTTTGCTGAATTTTCTGCCGTTTCTCTGTCTGGCGGTCTATTCCTTCCGCAAAAATCTGCGCTTTTCTTATACCGTTACGAACGTGCTTGTGCCCATTATGTGCCTGCTGCAGATCGTAATCGGTTTTTTCGCCGCGTTTTCGCCGCTCGGCTCGGATATTCTTTCGGTAGCCAGCACCTTTGTTTACGCCGCCTTCCTCTTTGTTATGATAAAAGATGAGAAGGCAAAAATAATATTCGTTCTGCTTTCGCTCTTCAATATCGCCAATCTCGTTACGGTGTCCGCCAAGTGTCTCGAAGGAATCTTTTTCGGCGATATCGCGCTCGAGGCGTACCGTTGGAGTCTGTCGGTATGTATGCTCCTTCTGCACCTGCTCATTACGGTGCCCGTAGGTCTTTACATCCGCAAATTCTTTATCAACGGACTCCCCTTCCGCACTTGCTCCTGGCATTATCTCTGGGCGGTGCCCGCAACCTTTTATCTT
The DNA here is from genome assembly GCA_017629895.1 of Clostridia bacterium. Classification (GTDB taxonomy): domain Bacteria; phylum Bacillota; class Clostridia; order Oscillospirales; family CAG-382; genus Coliplasma. The sequence continues at coordinate 3,702 of JAGBWF010000026.1, read as the reverse complement.
ATCTGGTTTTATCACCTCTACGGCACGGGACAGGACGCAGATGCGGTCGCACTGATACCCCACAACGCGATATTCCTGCTCTTTATTAACTTAGGCGCGTTCGCCGTCTACCATATCGCCATACTTCTGCTCCGCGAGCAGCAAAAGGCAATCCTGCTCGGTCAGGAAAATCAGCTTTTGGAGATGCAAAAGCAGCAAAGCGAGAACCCGAACGACCGTATCAACGAGGCGCGCAGAGCAAAGCACGACGTGCGTCATCACGCAATTTTAATGCGCGAATACCTCCGCAACGGAAAGCTCAAGGAGCTCGACGCCTATCTCGAAAGCTACACGCACACGCTTCCCGACAATCGATCGATCACTTACTGTCAGCATTACGCAACCAACGTCATTCTGAGCTATTTTGCACAGCAGGCAAGCGACAGCGACGTCGAAATGGATATTTTCGTTCAGCTTCCCGAAACGATGGCTCTGCCCGAAACGGTATTTTCGGTAATTCTCGGCAATCTGCTCGAAAATTCGCTCGATGCCTGCCGTGATATTCAATCGGGCGAAAGAAAGATAACCGTCAGAGGAAGATACGAAACGGGCGCCGTTTATTTCGATATTTCGAACAACTATGAAGGCGAGCTTCGCAGGGGAAAATCCGGTGAGCTGCTTACAACGAAAAAGCAGGGCTCGGGGCTTGGACTTCTTTCGGTTTCTCATATTGTGAAAAACCGAAACGGCATAATGGAGCTGAACACCGAAAACGGTATCTTCCGCGTATCGCTTATGATGCCCGACACCGATACACCCGCGCAAAGCTAACAGAAAAATCCTATCGTTTTTGAATAATTAAAGCTGTAAAACCTATTGCTTTTTCGAATATCGTTTGATATAATCGTACTTGAAGAAAAATGCGGTTTTACGCTAAACCGAAAAAGAAAAATACATCACTGCAGGAGAATTAAAATGAAGGCTATTATTAACGGCAAAATCATTTTGAAGGACCGCATCGTTGAAAACAGCACTCTGCTTTACAGCGATGTGATCGAAGGCATCGTTCCCGCAGACAAGCTTCCCGAAGGCGTCGAGGTTATCGATGCAAAGGGCGGCTACGTTGCTCCCGGCCTTATCGATATCCACATTCACGGCTATCTCGGCAAGGACGTCTGCGACGGCGAGGAAGAAAGCATCCGTACCATTTCGAAGGGCTTGCTTGCAAACGGTGTTACCGGCTACCTCCCCACCACCATGACCGTCGATATGTCGGTTATCAAAAAGGCTCTCGAGGTTTGCCGCGCACTTAAGGAAGAAAGCAAGACCTGGGAAGGCTCGACTATTTTAGGCGTTCACGCCGAGGGTCCGTTTATTTCCGCCGCAAAGAAGGGCGCGCAGGACCCCAAATATATTCTTAAGCCCGATGCGAAGTTTGTTAAGGAATATGCGGATATTATCAGCATAATCTCGCTCGCACCCGAGGAAGACGAAAACTTCGAAGCTATTAAGGAAATCCGCCGCGATACCGACGTTATCATGTCGATCGGCCACACCAGCGCGGACTACGACACTGCTATGAAGTCCACCGAGGTCGGTATGCGCCACGTAACCCACCTCTTCAACGCGATGACTCCCCTTGCACACCGTGCACCCGGCGTTGTTACCGCGGCTATGAACTCCGACGTAAGCTGTGAGCTTATCGTTGACGCGTTCCACGTTAACCCCGTTCTCTACGATATGCTCTTTAAATTGAAGGGCAGAAAGCTCTGCTTCATCACCGACTGTCTCCCCGCAGGCGGTCTTCCCGAGGGCGAATACACTCTCGGCGGCAGCAAGATCATCTATCGCGGTATCGTTTGCAGACTCGAAGACGGCACCGTAGCAGGCTCCGTTCTTCATCTCAACAAGGGTGTCTGGAACGTCTACACCAATTCCTCCATTCCTCTTTGGGAATGCGTAAACGGCGCTTCTCTTAACCCTGCAACCACTCTCGGCATCGACGACAAGAAGGGCTCGATCGAGGTAGGCAAGGATGCAGACATTATTATCACTGACAATGAATTTAACGTAGAAAAAACCATCATCGGAGGTAACACCAGATATGAAGCTTAAAGTACCCGCTAAACTCGACCCCCAATTCGCTCCGCTTTCTCTCGTTTGCCGCGAAATGCGCGAAGCAACCAAGGAAAACGGTCAGGACCTTGTAATCGGCGTTGAAAGAAACAAGGGCTACACCACTGTTTATAAGACCCGCGTATTCAAGGACGGCACCGGCCACGATGAAGAAAACTTCAACTTTGTCGAAAGAATGGTCAAGGCACTCCTTTGGGTAGCCGGCGGCTTCAAGGTAATTATCGCAGGCAGCGAGGTTATCGCAGACAAGATCAAGGAAGCATATTCCTATGGCGGCACCCGCGATTTCGACGTTCACTTTATGGAACGCGTATATGAAACCACCTTCGTTGTTGAAAGCCGTTCGCTCGAGGACGCTCCCGTTGAAATCTCCGGCGCAGCTCCTGTCGGCAGACATCTCGACGGCTGCCGTATCGGCTTCGACGCAGGCGGATCCGACAGAAAGGTTTCTGCTGTTATCGACGGCGAAAGCGTATATTCCGAAGAGGTTGTTTGGTTCCCCAAGATCAACTCCGACCCCGATTATCACTATCAGGGCATCCTCGAAGCAATGAAGACCGCTGCTTCCAAAATGCCCCGCGTTGACGGTATCGGCATCTCCTCCGCAGGTGTTTACGTTGACAACAGAATCATGGTTGCTTCTCTCTTCCTCAAGGTAAGCGACGAGGACTTCGAGAAGAAGGTTAAGAATATGTATATCGACGTTTGCAAGGAAATCGGCGAAAACATTCCGATCGAGGTTGCAAACGACGGCGACGTTACCGCTCTCGCAGGCGCTATGAACCTCAACGATAACTCGGTTCTCGGCGTTGCTATGGGTACCTCCGAAGCAGTTGGTTACGTTGATCCCGACGGAAACATCACCGGCTGGCTCAACGAGCTCGCATTCGCTCCCGTTGACTTCTGCAAGGATGCAATGGTTGACGAATGGTCCGGCGACTACGGCTGCGGCGTTAAGTACTTCTCGCAGGACGGCGTTATCAAGCTCGCTCCCTTCGCAGGCATCGAGCTCGACGAAAGCCTCTCTCCCGCAGAAAAGCTCAAGGTCGTTCAGGGTCTTATGAAGGAAGGCGACCAGCGTGCTGCTGATATTTATGACACCATCGGTGCATATTTCGGCTATGCTATCGCATTCTACGCTGAATTCTACGATATCAAGCACGTTCTTATCATGGGCCGTGTAACCTCCGGCGACGGCGGCGCACTCCTTCTCGAACGCGCACAGGAAGTTCTCGACGTCGAATTCCCCGAGCTTGCAAAGAAGATTCAGCTCCACATTCCCGACGAAAAGTCCCGCCGCGTAGGTCAGTCCGTTGCAGCTGCATCTCTTCCCAAGGTTAAGTAATTAAAACGAATTTTCGTTCTAAAAAAGAGAGCCATCGGCTCTCTTTCAGACCGAAGATAAATGGTGTATTTACGCCCTTGAAATAGCAAAGCAAAAGAAACAGTGTACTTTCATTAAAACGGAAGTACACTGTATTTTTATAAGGAATAGAGATTTTTTATTGTATTTTCAAGGGCTTTGAAGAAAAACTTCGACTGCCTTACACTTGTAAGGCGACGCTCGTTTTTCTTCAAAACTACCCT
>JAGBWF010000025.1 GCA_017629895.1 Clostridia bacterium | reverse complement strand
GTAGAAGGTTTGCTTTTCTGCGGTGTGAGGGTTATAAAGAATAATTTCGGTTTCGGTGTTATAGAAAAGCATATCCGCGAAGGAGCCGATACCCATGCAGAAGCCGAGATAGCTTCCGTCGGTGCTGTACCAGCCGTGCTCCGCGCCGACTACCACGTCCAAAGCCTTATCGTCGGAGAGGCTGAACACCTTGATAACGCCGTACTCCTCGCTGTAAAGCTTGCCGTCGGCAAAGACTATCGGGAATCGGAAGCGTCCCCAGTCCTTTTCTCTGCGGTAGCATTCGTCGCAGGGGAATTCGGTATCGTAAACGCCGTCGTGGGATTTTTTGAGACAGGTTTCGCAGATAAGGAAATTATTGTGGTGGGCGTTTCCGAAGCCGTCGGGAATCGGGTCGTCCCAGGTAACGTCAACGTAATACCATTCGCCGTCGATCTGCACCTCGTTCCACATGTGGTTGAGCGAATTGGAGGGGCTGACGACCGCGCGCGATTCGATACCGACGCGTGAAAGAAGCTCATCGTAGAGCAATGCATAGCCCGTGCAGACGCCCTTTCCCTCGATGATCATATCGTAGATATTCGCAATTTCATAGCCGAGGTCGTATTCGAAGCTGACGCACATAAAATCGTGGAGATAAAGCGCCTTTTCGTAATCGTCAAGCCCTTTCGGCATACTTGCGATGACCGCATCGAGAACGCCGTTGACGTATTCGACAGCGGTTGCGCGCTCGGTTGCGTCCATGCGGTAATTAGGCATCAGCTCAATAGGCTTGTTTTCCTCGTAAAAGCTGTAGCGGTAGCCGCCGTTGAAATAAAAAAGCATAGGCTCGTTGTGCCAGATGTAAGAAACCAGCGTCTTGAGCTCCGTAGTCGTTAGCCCGAAAGCCGAAATGTCGATTCTCTCTTCCCCGCGTGCGATCGCATCGACGATAAAATCATAAGCCTCGTCGTCGGTGTCGGCATAGGCGGGAACGGCAAACGCCGAAAAAACAAAAAGGAAGGAAAGAATAAAAGCAAGTGTTTTTTTCATAGCTCCTCCAAAATATCATAACGTACTGAAACAATTATATTACAAACCTTTGCGAATTGCAACACACATTTTTGGGATTTCAGGGGCAATCGCGGCTTATTTTTCAAAAAACGGTTGACAAATAGTTGTTTTCGGGTTATAATTTCACTTGCGCTTTTGCGTTAATTGAATACAGGGGTGTAGCCTAGTGGTAGGGCAGCGGACTTTGACTCCGCCTGTGATGGTTCGATTCCATCCATCCCTGCCAGAAAAAAGCACTTGCAATTGCAAGTGCTTTTTTCAATGAAGCGCGCTGACGCGCATAAAAAATGAAGCAGGGCTTCGCCCTATGAAGCGTGCCTTCGGCACACGGAAAGGCTACCGCGCGCTTCGCTTCACGGCGGCAACGCCGCCGCTTCATACAAGCCGCAGGCTTGTGCTTCATGTTCGCGAAGCGAATGCTTCATTTTTTAACTCTAAAGTTTTTCGAAATTATGCAGATGCATTTCGGCTCCCTCGACAGATTCGAACTTGCGTAAGGGTTGAAACGTTCACAAAATTGTGATATAATAAAAATACAACGATGAAAGGAGTACGAGCATGCACTATTCTTCAACTAATCGACTTCAAGATTTTGAGTTTCACGATGCTGAACTATCGCTTATCTCTTGGGAAGATAACCGTTTAGTTGTTTCTGCTAAATATTTGAACGTTCATAAAGATGCCGCACCAAACAATGCAGATGCAGATATGGAAATATCTGAAGCTCGTATTACTTTTAGTGGTTTTCAAATAAAGGAATTCGAGCCAAGCCGCACTTGGAAAACAGATGAAAACGGGAAATCTTATACAGATGATCCTTTAATTATTCACACCGGAGCAGTTGCTCGCAGTATGTTTGAAAACGAATTGAAAAACTCAATTACTGTTATGGGAATTGTTTTGGAAAATGATATCTACGAACTTGGTGCACTTGGAATTGATCCTTATTTTTCTGTACGTTTCCTTTTTTCTGATGTTGAGATAGAGTGGGATGATTATCGTAGAAAGGCATGGTACGAATTACATAGGCAGTATAAAAGAACGATCACCCTATCAACCCCGAGCGGAAAATGTGAGTTCGATGCGCACATTATCTGCCATGACGAAGATGTCTATTCTTTTGGGGGTGACAAAGTAGAAGGGCCGTCCGTTTCGGTTGGTATCAAATATGGCGAAAAAGTAGTTTGGGGATATGGTAAAGATTTTCTTTGGGTGGATGCATTTGCCGACCTTCAAAAAAAGTTGCCGGATAACGTCAAGATTCAATGCTGTCTGACCTGCCGACACGGAAATATGTGCCCTCTGGGGAATACCCCCGGCGAGCTGTTTTGCACAAAAGATGTGATAATCACTCAAAAAAGCGATTTGTTTTTCTATACCGAGGACGATGCTGAAAGAATAAGCCGTTCTCGTGACTGTACTAATGTTTGCGAAAAATACGAAGAGCAAAGCAAAGGTTATTATACTTATAACGACTATTTGAATTACTTCGAATGATTACATAGGGCTTCGTTGCTCGCACGGCGCTAAAACGCCAATAACGAAAGAAAGGCGGTGAAAGACGTGAATATCGCAAAAGCTTTTTTCGATTCACTTACAAAAGAAAATAACGTTTCTTTATTTGC
>JAGBWF010000024.1 GCA_017629895.1 Clostridia bacterium | reverse complement strand
CGTTTGCAAGCGTTACGAAAAAGCCGTTTCGACTTTCGGCAAGAATAACGACGTCCCCCTTTGCCGCCGACAGCGCCGCTTTATCGGGAGTATCGACCGCGGAAAGCGACGGCCCCTCGAGCAGTGCGCCGAAATTGCCGTCGAAGGAAGCCATATCGCATTTCAGAAGCGGCCGCAAAAGCCGCTCGGAAATGAAATCGCGCGAGGTTATACCCTTTAAAAACACAAGCGCAAACCTTTTCCCCTCGCCTCCGCTTTCGCGCAGGACAAGGTCCTCACAGCACTCAAAGCGCAAAAGAAGCAATGATAAAAACTCTGTATACTGCATAGAAGTCGCTTTTCTCCTTTTCCTGTGTACCGTTTATATTTATTCCCGAAAAAAGCGCTTTTTAAGCAGTAAAAACTATTGACATAATTCAAACGATATTATAGAATATATCGAGTAGATATTTTTTTGGAGGAAATAACAGTGAACGGTAACAACAAAAAAAGAGGCAACAGCATTCTTATCGCGTTATTATGTCTGCCGCTTGCCGTTATTCTCTGCTTTTCTATATACTATTCCTCGCTTGACAGCGTAAGCAAGGTAACGCTCAGCGCCCCCGATTCCAAGCCTGTCGATTATGAATCGCAGGAGGATATCGATTTCTTTGTTAATATGATCAAAAACGCGCTCCCGATAAGCACTGCAATGCGCGACGTTTCGCAGGAGCTTCCGGTTTACATAACTTTGTTCCCCGGTGATTCTCCCCTTGAATACAAGCTTTATCCCTCGCTTAACCTTTCGGGCTGTCTTATAGTCGATCCGAGCGGAAACCTTTTCGTTCCCGAAACCGAATCCGCAAAGCAGCTTCTTTTGAAAAGCGAATTTGATTATTTGTATTCCTCCTATTTCCTTCCCTCGCTTTCTATCGTGAGCGGCGAAACGGCAAGCGAAATACTTCCTACCGAATGTAGCTGGCAATATTACAAAACCGACGGCAACGTTTATGAATATTCGCCCGAAAAATATGCAAGCGGCGAGGAAACCTATATAATCCTCAAGGGCTTGGAAAATAAGCTTATCTTTACTCCCGATAAGGAAATTCGTCCCTACCAGATGACAGATATTTCATATATCTCCGATGACGGAAGCGAATACACGATAAGCGATATCGCACAATTAGACCTTTCCTTTGATACCAAGCTTGCGGTCTCCTTCACGGTTAAGTGGAGCGGAGCAAACGGCGCGCAGGCATCGGGCGAGGCTAAATACAAATTCAACGTCATCTACGACGTTCCTGCGGTTATCGAGCTTCAAAAGCACGATTATAAGATCGGCGACGTTATCGCGGTATACGCAACCCACCTTAATGAAAGCGAGGCCTTCGGACTCGATACCGTATTAAACGTTCCGAGAATAAAATTCGGTCTTACCGATAAAAGCAAGGGTGTTGCACTCCTGCCGATAGGGCTTGAAAACGCATCGGGTGAATATACGCTTAATATCACGACGGGCGCATCCGCGAACGAGGAAACGATAACCGTTTCGGATATCGAGCGCGGCGCATGGAAGCCTATCGAGGTATCCGAGGAGCAATACGCTTCGATGCTCTCCGCCGAAAAGATGCTCGCCTTTGAAAACGCGCTTGCGGCGATAACGAAGGAACGCCCCGAAGAAAATTATTTCAATTTCGCAAACGAAAAGCTGACGTATCCCGTCGGAAAGAAGGACGCGGCATATACCTTCGGTCAATCGGTCAACATCGGCACGGTTTCCTCGAGCGGAGATTCGGGCGAGCGCGTCTGCAAGGGTATCGTTTATACCGTCGAATCGAGCACCTCGGTGCGTTCGGCGCAGGCAGGCGAGGTAGTCTTCAGCGGCAATCTTGCGCCCACGGGCAACACCGTCGTCGTCTACCACGGCTACGGCATATACAGCTATTATTATCACCTCGAAAGCCTTAACGTTCAGGTAGGCTATAAGCTCACAAACGGCGAAATCATCGGCAAGACCGGAAGTACAGGCTTTACAAACGGAAAGACCGCGCTTCACTTTGCAATCAGCATCGACGGCGTTTTTGTAAATCCGAATTGGTTTTATAATTAAGTTTATATGCAAGCCCGAATTCTTCGAGTTCGGGCTTTTTTCTTGAATTTTTGTGATTTATATGTTATAATATCGAAAATACCTTTTATTCGGCGGTTTTATTGCTATGAAGCTCGGGAAATGGATAAAAAAAGAAATAGAAAAAAGCTCGGTTTTGCTTCGCAGCATCCCCGCTGCAGTTATGACGCTGTTCGTTGTCAGCGTTATATGTATGAACCTTCTGGCAAACAAAACCCTGCTTCAGCTTGATTGGATCGCGCTTGACGGCGGTATTCTCATATCCTGGCTTTCGTTTATGTGTATGGATATCCTGACCAAGCATTTCGGCCCTGCCGCATCGAATCGCATTTCGGTGCTCGCCGCGATCATCAACCTGCTGACCTGCCTTATATTCTTCGTTGCGAGCGCAATCCCCTCAAACGCGGGTGATTACACCGTTTTCGACAGCATTTTCGGCGGAACCTGGTTTATCCTGCTTGGCAGTACCGTGGCATTTCTTTCATCGGCGGTTATAAATAATATGCTCAATCATATTATCGGCTCTGCTTTCAAAAAAAATCCCGACGGCAAGGCCGCCTATGCGATGCGCACCTACGTTTCGACCTTTATCGGACAGTTTTTCGATAATTTTATCTTCTCGGTTATAGTGTTCGTCGGCTTCGCGCCGATATTCTGGGACGGCTTCTGCTGGACCGTGCTTCAGTGTGCCACCTGCGCGCTCACGGGGGCGATAGCCGAGCTTATTATGGAAATACTCTTCTCCCCCGTCGGCTACCGAATTTCTAAAAAATGGAAAAGACATTCGGTGGGAGCCGAATATTTCGAATATATCGAAAGAGAGGAAAAGCAATGAAAATTTTGGTAACAGGCAGCTCGCAGGGGATCGGAAGGGCGATCGCTATGTTGTTTCTCGAACGCGGACACACCGTTTTCGGCATCGACAGACAGGAAAGCACTATCAACCACCCCGAATACACCCATTCGGAGCAGGATATAAGAGATTATTCGCTTCTGCCCGAAATCGAAAATATTGATATTCTTATAAACAACGCGGGCACGCAGAACGAAGCGGATATCGATACCAACCTTAAAGCGCTTATTTATATCACCGAAAAATACGGCGTCCGCGAGGGCATTAAATCGATACTCTCTATCGGCTCGGCAAGCGCACACACGGGATCTGAATTTCCCGAATACTGCGCAAGCAAGGGCGGGATCCTCGCTTATACGAAAAACGTTGCTCTGCGCGTGGCAAAATTCGGCGCGACCTGCAACAGTCTCGATCCGGGCGGAGTTTTAACCCCGCTTAACGATTGCGTTGTAAACGATCCGAAGCTTTGGGCGCAGATCATGGACGAAACCCCCTTAAAACGTTGGGCAACGCCCGAAGAAATTGCCGAATGGGCTTATTTCCTCACGGTAAGCAACACCTTCTGCACAGGTCAAAGCATCATTGTAGACGGCGGTGAATCGATAAACAGCCGTTTTATATGGAAATAGTGTTATGTACGATTTTTTAAACTTTCTGCTATCCGATAAAAAAGACGGGATTAAGTTCACCTGCTTCGGTGTATGGCATTGGTGCTACATCCTCGCAGCTGTTGCCCTTTCGGTTTTTATGCTTGTAAGGCTAAAAAACAAAAGCGAAGTACAGCGCAATAAGGCGACGACCTTTTTTATCGACCTCGTTTTCGGGCTTTATATATCGGATTATTTTCTTCGTCCGCTTGCTTTCGGCGAGATAGATATCGAAAACCTGCCCTTCCACCTCTGCACAGCAACCTGCGTTTTGTGCTTTATAAGCCGTCATAATCAAAAGCTCTATAATTTCAGAGGGCATTTCGCTCTGCTTGGATTTATATCGAACGTCGTTTATCTTTTCTATCCGGCGGGGGTTATGTGGTACGGCGTTCATCCGTTTTGCTACCGAGCGCTCAGCACTCTCGTTTTCCACAGCTTAATGGCGGTCTACGGTCTGCTCGTGCTCGCTTATGAAAAAACCGAATTCAACCGCAAAGCGATAAAGCGCGATTTCTGCGTTATACTTTTTATAACGCTATGGGCTATGCTCGGAAGCTATTGCTTCAACGGAATAAACGGCAACTACAACTACCGCTATAATTGGTTTTTTGTCGTGCGAGACCCATTCTACATCCTACCGCTTTCTATTTCGCGCTTTGTTATGCCGATTTTGAACGTCGTTTTGTTCTTTTCGGTACAGATACTCGTACGCTATATTGCATCAAAAATTAAAAGTAAAAAAACTCTTGAAGAATAAATTCAAGAGCTTTCTTTTTTATAATTCAAGCGTTGCCGCCGCGAGAAGCTTTGCGCGGGAAGCAAGCGAGGAAATATTCGCATATTCGCGCACGGTATGGCAGAAATCGCCGGTTGCGCCGACAGCACAAATACTCGGCACGCCTGCAAGCTGGGTATACGCCGAATCGCTTCCCCCACCGCTTTCTATCGGTACAAGCTCGCCCAAGCCGTATTTTTGCGAAACGGCGTTCAGGTGATTATAAAGTGCTTCGGTATCCTCGTTGCGAAGCATCGGCTCGCGTTTGCTTGCAAAGCAGAGCTCGGTTTTCGTGCCCGAAACGAAGGTTTTTGCCGCTATCTCGGCAAGTGTTTGCTCCGCCTGCTTCATAGCGTCTCTGTCGTTAACACGCACGTCAACCGTGATTTCGCAATAATTGGGAACGATGTTCGATTTTTCACCGCCCTTGATAATACCGCAGTTAAAGGTGGTGCCGCCCTCGGTGCTTTGCTCCTCGAGTGCAAGAATCTTATACGCCGCCTCACGTATTGCACTTGCGCCGCCGAAATAATCGATGCCCGAATGTGCCGCAACGCCGTGTATTTTGAAAATATAACGCAAAATACCCTTGCGCGAAACCACAACCTCACCCTCGCGCGCGACCTCGCAGTTGAACGCCGCCTTAAAGCCTTCTGTTGCGGCTTTTATAACCTGCATTTCGCGCTCGCCGCCGAGAATATTGCTTATTTCTTCGTCGGTGGTGAGCAACAATCGGCAGTTGTTTTCGTAGCCTGCGTCGATAAGCGCGGTCATCGCAAGAAGCGCTATCGCAATTCCGCCCTTGCAATCGATAACACCGGGGCCCTGCATTTTGCCGCCCTCGATTTTCACAGGAGGATATCCGAATGCACCCTTTTTATGCACCGTATCGGTATGTGCGAGGAAGCAAACGCCCTTTTCGGCATTGTGCTTGGTATCGACGATAAGGAAATCGCCGCATTTATCGAAGCAGACGCGCTCGGTAAAAAGCGAAAGCGATTCGCAAAACGCTTGCAGCTTATCGGTTATCGCATCGGTCGCGGGCTTGTCCTCGGCGGTGCCCTCCATATTGCAGATATCCTCCCATAAGGAAAGAAATTTCTGCTGATTTTTTTCTATATATTCAAAAACTCTGTTCATAGCCACTCCATTAACCTATCTCTTAAAAAGCGAAAAGAATCGGCGTTCCCCGATTCTTTTTTTGCTCTGTCTACCCGCGCGAGCCGTGCCCCCGTGAGATTGAAACCCTGCTTTGTGCAGGTGGGTGTCCTCTCCGATGCTTTAGTGCTTCCAACGTCCGCATACGATCGCATTAAAGGGAGGGTATGCGGGAGGCCTGCTTCACCACAGCGGAATATGGACTCCCTTTCTATCTTGTGGGTTTTTACACAGAGAACAGGACAGCACAAGGCTATCACTATGCACGGACTCCGCAGGAAGAAATTAGTCTTCGGTAGTTCCGTCGAGATCGATCTCACCCATAAAGGTGTCCTCGAACGCATCTGCAACGCGGTCGAATTCATCATCATCGTCGATAGTAACCAAAAGCTCGTCGCCGTTTTCGTCTACCTCGACCTTGAGAATAACGTATTCATCCTCGTCGCCTTCGAGAGGAATAAGAGCGAGATATGTATTATCGTCTATCTCAAGCTCACCGAAAAGCTCGAACTGGCTTTCGTTGCCCTCTTCGTCAGTAAGGGTAAAGATGTTTTCGTTTTCCATATTATCTGCCATAGCTAACCTCCGCAGAATTATTGTTTGACTATATTTTACAACCATAT
>JAGBWF010000023.1 GCA_017629895.1 Clostridia bacterium | reverse complement strand
GCGCTGACGCCGATAACGACGGTCGACGGTATTAGCTTTAATATCGGGAATCTGCCTATCGGTCAAACGGCAACCATTATCTACGTTGCAAGAGCAAACCAAAACGCAAGCTCGGCTTTGGGCGAAAGCATTACGAACACCGCAACGGCAAGAAGATTTTGCGATTGCCCCTGCGATTTCCCTTCAAGCGCGAGCGCTACGGTATATGCGGAGGCATACGGAGATCTGAGGGTTATTAAATCGGTTTGTCCGAATCCTGTTGTATGCGGCGAACAGATAAATTATATCATCGATCTTTATAATTACGGCAACACCGTGGTCGGAAACGTTGTTTTGAGCGACGTCTTCGACCCGTTGCTTACCGATCTTACAGTTAGTATCGACGGGAACGTTATCCCTGCGAGCCAATACAACTACGTCAATGGCACGCTTACACTTCCGAACAGAAGCGGCAGTGAAATCACAGTCCCCGCGGCAAGCTTTACACGAAACGAGCAAAGCGGTGCCGTAAATATAAATCCGGGGCATATTCAGATAACTCTAAGCGGCAACATTGCAATATAAAATTCAAGCCCCGACCTTTTCGTCGGGGCTTAATCGATTAATTTCTGTTCATGTCAAAATTTATCAAAAATTCGCTTCCGTCGAAGAGATAAACCTCTGTCGGCGAGTAATCGAATCCGCTTATCGCCTTATCGGGCCAAATGCTTGTTGCGGCGGTCAATGCTTCCGTCCATTTCACCTCTTCGCCGTTTTTGAAAAGCTTGCCGTTTTCCGAGTGGAGATTACGGAAATACAAGCCTTTATCGCTATTCGCAAGGGTTATCATTGCAAAATCCTCGCTCGGCTTGCCTGAAGAATCGAGCTTTGTATCGGGCGGATAATCAAGCGCCGAATTAAAGAGAAACGCGGTATTCGAGCCGTCCTTTTTAGCACCCTTGATTTCGATTTTTATAGAATCCTTAAAGCCGTTTGTGATACCTTCAACCGTCAGCACTGCATAATTATCTTCGGTAAGCTTAAGAGTAAGGCGGTATTTTGCGTTTTTAGGCAGTATCTTACGCGACTCATACCAGCTTGCAGTATTTTCGTTTAACGTTTCATAGATATTGTAAAACAGATGCCATCCCCCTTTGGTACCTGACCAGCAGAGTCCCGCATCGGCACAGTTTTGCCAATACGCACCCTGATATACGTCGATACCGAGGAAGGAATATGCATTTATATATCTGTTGTCGGGAAGCACGGTATTGATCTCTGCGTTTGATAAATCGAGCTCGACCGACGCGCCGTTATAGCCAACCTTGGAATAAACCGCGAAGGCGGGACCGTCGGTATCGCCCATTTTTCCGCCGTTCTTATATGACTCGGTTTTTATCCTGCCTGTTGCTCTTTCGAGAAAGTTATCGTTTTCTGCGGTGGATGCGGAGGACACAGCTTCGCTTGACGCTGTAAAGTCGGCAGATTCGGTTGATTCGGTCGATTCGGCTTGATCGCAAGCTACGGAAAGCGACGTCAATATAAGCGCAACGATTAACGAAAAAATCTTTTTCATAGGATTCTCCGTTTATATTTTCAATTCCATGTGGCGAGTGCGGGTAGAAAAACCGTATTTTTCATAAAACGCAACGGCGTTTTCATTGAATTCCCATACGTTGAGCATCAAAAAGCCGCAATTCTTTTCGGCGGCGTATTCCTTTGCTCTGTCGATCAGCATTCTGCCTATACCACGGCTACGCACATCGGGATCTACGCAGAGATCGTCGATATACAATGTAAGTCCGTTGCCTTCTTTTATAATATCGCAAAAAACGTATCCGACAACCCTGCCGTCCTGCTCTGCGACAAAAACTCCGTTTTCGTCTTTCGAAAGGCGTTCATACACCTCTTGGGGCGTATATTTGCTTATAAGATCGGGAAACATATCCGGTCTGCCGTTTTTATGAAGCTCGGCGATTATGCAAAGCAAGCTGTAAACCGAATCTGTATCGTTTGGATTTGAATTTCTGATTAACGTTGTATTCATTTTCTTTTATAAGTGCAGAAGCGGAAGGTCATTTCCGGTTCGGTATCTGTTTCGGGGTTGGTTGTTTGTTCTTCGCCGTATTCGGTTAATTCCCATTCTTCCGATTTATCGAGGTTCGGGAAAAACGCATCGCTTTCGAATTCCTTTTCGAACTTTGTTACGTACGCGGTATCGCAATACGGAAGAAGCTGTTCGTAAACGGTTGCGCCGCCTATTGCGAAAACCGTATCGGTATCGTATTTTTTAATTTCCTGCAAAAGCGATTCGATAGAATCGACAACAATCGCACCCTCGGGCGCATAATCCTTCCTGCGAGAAAGCACGACGTTTACCCTATCCTTTAACACTCTGCCGCCCGGAAATGTCGCAAGCGTTTTCGAGCCGAGTATAACGACGTTGCCTTTTGTAAGGCTTTGAAAATAACGCAGATCGGCACGAACGCGCGCCAAAAGCTCGCCCTTGTATCCGATGCCCCAATTTTTATCTACTGCTACAACAAGCTTCATTTTTTCACCTAAACCGCAATCGGAAATTTACCTATCTTTTCGCCGTGAACGTAGTTTTCGACGGTAAAGCTTTCGGGTGTAAAGGAATAGAAATCGGTAATCGCGGGATCGAGAATAACCTTGGGGGCATCGAACTGCTCGCGGGTAATAATTTCCTTTACTATCGGGATGTGTCTGTCGTAAATATGCGCATCGGCGATAACGTGCACCAATTCTCCCGCCTGCAAGCCGGAAGCCTGTGCAAGCATCATAACAAGCGCGGCATACTGTGCAACGTTCCAAGCGTTTGCGGCAAGCATATCCTGCGAACGCTGATTAAGTATCGCGCAGAGCTTTCCGTCGACAACGTTGAAGGTCATCGAATACGCGCAGGGATAAAGCGCCATTTCGGAAAGATCCTGGAAGTTATACATATTTGTCATAATACGGCGCGAGCAGGGGTTGTTTTTAAGGTCGTAAAGAACGCGGTCGACCATATCGAATTCGCCCTCGCGGTATTTATGCTTAACGCCCATCTGGTAGCCGTACGCTTTGCCGATAGAGCCGCTTTCATCTGCCCATGCGTCCCAGATTTTGCTGTTGAGGTCGTTTACGTTATTGGATTTCTTTTGCCATATCCAAAGTATTTCATCAACCGCTTTTGTAAACGAAATAGGACGGATAGTGAGAAGCGGAAATTCTTTTGAAAGGTCGTAACGGTTTACAACACCGAACTTTTTGATGGTATATGCGGGAGTACCGTCTTCCCAACGGGGACGTACTCGTTCATCGAACACGGGAGTGCCGTTTTCGATAATATCCAAACAGGTCGCAACAAATGCTTTATCTGCAGAGCTCATTTTCCTTCTCCTAAACATTTTTATTTCTTAATATAATAATAACATCCCTGCTACGCTTTGTCAAGCAAGTTGACCGTTTGACAAATATAAACTTTTTTGTTAAAATAAATACACATTCTTCAAAAAGGAGAGATTATATGCTTGGTGCTATTATAGGCGACGTTGCAGGCTCGCAGTATGAATTCGGTTCCGACAAAACGAAGGATTTTATGCTTTTCGTAAGAGGCTGTCGGCCCACCGATGACAGCGTTCTTACAATCGCCGTCGGAAATGCCTGCGCAGAGGCGAATTGCTATGACGAATACGAATTCAAAAAGACGCTTTGCGAAAAAATGCGCGAAATCGGACGGCTTTACCCCGATGCCGGCTACGGCAGACTGTTTTACGAATGGCTTTTTGACGATGACGGACAAGCCTACGGCGGCTTCACGAACGGTTCCGCGATGAGGGTTTCTCCGACAGCATGGGCGGTAGACACCTTAGAAGACGTTGAACGTCTGGCAAAATGGAGTGCCGAAATAACACACAGCCACCCCGACGGAATCAAGGGTGCGCAGGCGGTTGCGGCGGCCATTTTTCTTGCAAGAACAGGCAGCAGCAAAGAGGAAATACGCGAATATATCGAAAGCAGATATTATTTCTTGAACTTTACGGTAGACGAAATACGCGAAGGATATTCGCACGATGTGACCTGCGAGGGCAGTGTTCCGCAGGCAATAGTCTGCTTTTTGGATTCCGAAGATTACGAGGATGCAATTCGTAACGCAATATCCTTGGGCGGCGACGGCGACACCCAAGCGGCGATTGCAGGCGCTATCGCAGAAGCCTTTTACGGCATACCCGAAGAGCTTCAGGAAGAGGTGTTTGAATATATCGACGACACCTTAACGGATTATTACTTGGCGTATGCAGACCAGCTTTACGACAGATGACCCGACAATAGAATACATAAAAAGTCAGAGAACGGTTCTTTTATAAGCAACCGTTCTCTTTTTTGATATTTCACTTTGATTTTGTGAGCGAAAATATAGCGTTAATTATTAACCGACCAATAATAGTCTAACGTGGAAAAAGCTTGGGGATCGACCGCATCGGGATCGTATAACCAATCGATTTCGGGCGCTAACTCTTTAAGCTTTTTCAAATCAACACGAAAAAGCGGTTTATTGAAATCGCGAACCTTTACGGTGTGTATCCTTTTGAAAAAGATATTTCCTGCCTTTCGATCATACTTGCGAAAATCGTGGCTCACTATTCCTATAGGAAATCTCGAATGAATCAATGCCAACAATTTATCATCGTCGGTGGATAAACAACATATTTGTTCACCGGCATTTTCGTCCCAGTGCTTTTGTACGTTTCCGCTTTCCAAAAAAACGTTAACGTCTTTTCTAAGCTCGTCTGCGTTCCAATTCTCCTTATACGGTAGCGCTTTTTCTATTTCTTTGATAAAATCTTTCATGATCGTTAATTCCTGTATAAATCAAGGCTCTTATCATCAAGCGGTAGTCGGAAAAGCCTTTACGATTTACTTTTTGATTTTCAGTTCGAGAACGGTTACGCCCAAATCACCTTCGCCGTATCTGCCCGAGCGGAAGGTGCGAATACGTGCTTTATCCTGACGGAAGAACTGCCAGAGCGCCGCGCGGAGTGCGCCCGTTCCTTTACCGTGGATAACGTACACCGTTTCGTGTCCTGCAAGAATTGCATCGTCGAGATAGCGGTCGATTATAAACCAAGCGTCATCGCCGGTGTTGCCGCGAACGTCGATTTCATTCTTAACGCCCGAAACGCTATGAGTATATTGTGCTCTTCCCTTTTCCTTCTTTTGCTTTTCGACAGCGGCGGCGTTTGCAAGCAAGCGGATATTTTTGATATTGGTTTTTGTTTCCAATCTGCCCATTGCACAGAAAACGGTATCGCCCGAAATGCTTTTTACCACGGCTTCTTTACCGATATCGGCAAGAAGAACCTTATCGCCGATCTGAAGCGGGCGAGGAAGAACGTAGTTCTCCTCTTCGACCTCAAATTCCTCGATATCGGAAATCTGGCTCGAGGTATCTTTAAGATTCTGTCTGATAGACTTTCTTGCAAGCTCGATTCTTTCGAGCTCAAGTCTTTTTGCATCTGCCTTTTTGAGTTCGTTGAGCT
>JAGBWF010000174.1 GCA_017629895.1 Clostridia bacterium | reverse complement strand
GGAAGGATCGCGACATAACTTCATAAAAACAAAAAGCTTAATTAAAACCCTTCGGTTTTAATCAAGCAAAAATGATACACTTTTTATTTTATTGATATAAGAGTTTTTGGGAGAGAGCACGAGAGAGGACTTTTTGCAAAAAGTCCTCTCTCGTAACTTTTTATTACATTTTATTACTTAATAACGTATGTGCCGAAGTAGTGGCGGGCGATGAGGAGGTAGTCGTACTGGTCTACCTTGCCGTCCTTGTTTGCATCTGCGCGAGCCGCTTCGTCTTCGGTGAGTGTGCGGGTGTTGAAGTGGTGGCGCTTAACGAGAACGTAGTCGTACTGGTCGATCTTGCCGTCGTTGTTAACGTCGCCGAGGATGCCTGTGGGTTCGGGCTTTTCGGGAATAGTGAGATAGATAAAGCTGGGGCTGGAAACGTTGGTGTCGATCGCGAGCTTGTCGGAAGCGCTGACGCCCAATCCGTCGAGTTCAAATTCCGCACCCAAAAGTCCGCCGTCCTTAGCCAATTCATAAGCGCTGTTGTTTTTGTAAACGCAGTACAGGAATCCGCCGTTGGGAACGGTAACGGTGTGGCATTCGTTGCTGTTCTCGTAGCACTTGGTTGCAATATACTTGCCGTTTTGCTTTTCAACGGTGTAAACAACCCAATCCTTAGAAATGTTCTGACCGATAACGTTTGCAACGGTCTTGCCATCGCCCGAAATAATCATCGATTCAAAGGTCTGCCAGTTGTAAAGGTTAACGTGCGAAACCTTAACCGCAACCTGATTATTGCTTGTGTTGTCTTCAACGTATTTTGCGTACTGTGCGGTGCAGATATAGCCTTCGGAATAGTAGTCGATGTATTCGGTGGTGGTGGGGATGCGCAACGTATCGAGATTCAAGCCGCTGAACTGAACCTTGTCGCCGATTCTCAAGCTTCTGATAGCCGAAATCGAGGCGTTCGCGCCTGCGTTTTTAAAGTTAACGTTGTGTTCGTCGTTGTTGAGGGTTATCCAGTCGTTACCGGTGTTCACGGCATATACGAAGCCGCCTTCGGGAATAGCAAGAGGAGTAGCGGTTCCGTTGCTTGCGCCGTCGGATTTTTCAACAAGCTCGTAAACGTTTTCAAGTCCTTCAACGGGCTTGAACGACGCGTGTACCCACCAACCGCAGCCGGTGTATTCCTGCGTGAAGATAGAGCCTGCGCCCTCTGAGCTGTTGTCATTGAAGTGGGTTACCCAGAAGGTCTTGCCGTCCTTAAGCTCGGGCTCGCCCTTATAATCGACGATGGAGATATAGGGGAGCACCTCGGATTTTCCGTCGTTTACGGAAACGCCGCTGAGGATGAGCTTCTGACCGACCTCGAGAGAAAGCGCTCTCTTTGCGTTTGCGGAGCCGTCCGAATAAAGCGCGATAAGGATTTCGTTGACTGCAAGGGAGATTTCGGGAACGCCCTTGCCCTCGGTAACGGAGGAAACGACGTAACCGCCGTCGTTTTTAGCGGCTACGACCGAAATTATGCTCTGGTCGTTCGGAACGTTAGTCGCGGGATTTGCCGCGGAGGTATAGATAACGCTTCCGCCCTCGGTGAGCTTTTCGTTTATTCCCGTGACGTAAACGAGCGATTTTTCGGGAGCGGAACGGAGCGCGGCTTCGACCTCACTCAACCAAACGAAGTTTCCGTTGGGGGTAACCGAGAAGCGAACGTATCTGGTGCTGTGTATTTCATCGGATACTGCGGTGATAACCGTGGTGTCCCAAGTGCCCTTTTGGTTTGTGATATTGAAGGTGGTCTTTAAATTTGTCTGGGCTGCGATTTCGGTCCAATCCTTGCCGTCATCGGAAATGTAAACCGTGAGCTTTGCGGGCTTTTTGATGCCCCAGCCGCCGTCGGATGCGGCGTAAGCACTGAAGCTGTTTACGGCCTTTACTTCGCCGAGGTCGACGTCGATATTGACTGCGGCGGTGCTGTCCCAGCCGGAATATCTTCTCGTGCCGCCGTCCGGAGTGTCCTTTTCGCCGTCGGTAAGGCGAAGTCCGTCGTCGTCAAATGCGTCGTTACGGTTGGGTGCGGTGGTCGTGTAGCTTGCGCCGTTCGAAACGACAAACGGTGCGCCCGTTGCGGTGTCGATAAGTGCGTTAAGAGTGCTCGAGCAGGCAACAAGCGCTTTTGTATCAAGCTCGGAAGCAGAGATAAGAGCCTTTGCTTCGGCAAGAGCCTCGCGGATAAGCTCGATAATTTCGGGGCTGTAATCGCTTGCGACAAGCGATTCTGCCTTTTCGACAGCGGAATAAATGTCGAGAGTATAGGTAAAGGTGAATTCCGCACCGTTTACAAACGTGGTTTCAACGTCGCTGTCTGCGGTGTTGTAGCCGGGAATCGCGGGGGTTGCAACGGTAATGTGCGCGCCTGCCGCACCGACAAGAGTGTGGGTATAGAGAGAATTGCCGTTCTCGTCGACACAGTTGATAGTCATTTCTGCTCTGTTCGTGCCGTCGTAAACCGCTTCAAGATGTTCGGAAATATATTTTGCGAACTGCTTTCTGCCGTAATCGGAATGGTGGATACCGTCGCCGCGTTCAGCAAAGCGATCCATATCCTCGAATTCGCATTCATAGTAGATATCAACGATGGTGCAATCGTTGGCAATAGCAAGCTCACGCATTGCGTTGCAGAAATCTAAAGCAAGGTCGGAGCTGTAATCAAGACCGTATGCACCGGGGACGTAATATCCGCTGTTTGCATTAACACGGCTGGGGGTTACGATTAGAACGTCGCTGCCGATAGCCTTTAATTCCTTAATAAAGTAATCAAGGTTGCTTTTGTAGGTTGCGAGCGAAACGTTGGGGTTGCCGCTCGAAATAACCATAGCCTGATCGTTCATACCGATACAGATAATAACAAGATCGGGGTTTTTGTCGAGCACGTCTGCCTTAAAGCGTGCCATAACGTGATTAGTGGTGTCGCCGCCGACACCTGCGTTAATAACGTCAACGCCGAGATAATCGCTCGTACTGAGATAATAGGGATAGGTCTTTTCGCCCGTCGCAGAGGTGGTGCCGCTTGCGGTGGTGCCGAAGCGCGTCATACTGTCGCCGAGAGCAACTATCGTTTTGCCCTGCAAAGCGGTAGACTTCGCGAACGCGGTAAAGGGGAGAAGCGCGACGATCATCAATGCCGCGAGCAAAAGCGCGAATAAACGCGTGGATTTTTTCATTTTGTTTCTCCTTTGCATATTCTTTACTTCTTTAACATTTTACAATAATCAAGGCGGTTTGTCAAGGAAAAAGAAAAGAGCCGAGGGACTCTTTTCTCTGAGCTTTATAGAAGTATGGGCTGGAGCTGTACGCCGCGCATCGCGTATTCAAGCGTCGCCTCGATAAGCGAAAAATCGCATATCAGCGAGGTCTGCTTGCTTTGCGGATCGTCCTGCCCGAAGGGAACGAAATAGATGTTTTTCTTTTCGAGCGTGAGCGCGATATTTGCAAGATTTGCACCGAGTCCGTCGTTGGTAGCAAGCGCGATTATAACGGGACGGCGGTTGCGAAGCTGGGCTTTTATGCACATCGTTACCGTCGAATCGGTTATTCCGTTCGCGAGCTTTGCAAGCGTGTTTCCCGTGCAGGGCGAAACGATCAGCGCATCGAAGCCTCCGCGGGTTATCTGCTCCTCTGCCTTGACTATCGAGGTTATCGGAGCGAGCCCGCTTATCGCGGTTACCGTGCTTTTGAGCGATGCCGCGGTGCCGAATCGGGTGTCGGTGTCTCGTACCGCCTCGGAAAGCGCGACGGTTATATCGTGCGAAGCGGACAGCGATAAAAGAGCTTCCAACGAAGCCTTGTGTGTGCAGAACGAGCCGCACATAGCATAAGCGAGCTTCATTTTGCAAGCCCCCTTTCGCGAAGGATCGCGCAGACCGATTCGAAAACGGCTCTGCCTGCGGATTCGGGGAAGTGCTTCCCCGGCAAAGCGAGCGCGTGTATAAGCCGCACCCGTAACGAGTCCGCGGCTTTTTTATCACAGCCTCCCTCGCCCGAGGCGAGATCTATGATAAGACAGTCCTTGCCGAGCTCGGACAGCACCTCGCTGCCGATAACCGTTTTCGGCACGGTATTGAAAATCAGGTCCGCGCCCCTGCACGCCGTTCCGATATCCTCGAAGGAAAACGGCGAAGCACCCGAAATTTTTGCGCTTATCAGGCTTTCGCTCCTTCTCGCGACAACGCTCACACTTGCGCCGAGCGCGTTAAGCGCCCTTGTAAGCAGGCTTCCTATCCTGCCGAAGCCGACGACGGTTGCTCTTGCTCCAAACAGCGTGGCGCGTCTTTCGCACAGCGCGAGCTTTATCGCAGATTCCGCGGTAATAATCGCGTTCGACAGCAAAAAGTCCTCGCGGATCGCGTAATCGACGGTTCTTTCGCTTTTCTGCTCGGTAATTCCGCCGATAAAAAGCGTTTTTTCCTCGGCGTTGCCGAAAAGCTCGGCGAGCGTTATTTTTTCTTCCGATAAAGGCGTGTTCAAAAATCCGTTCTTTTCGCAGGGCAGGGGCAAAACCGCGACGTCTGCACCGCGAAGCGCCTCAGACACGGTACGGGAACCGTCGCCCAGCGCCGAAACGGCACATTCGAGCCCGCTTTTGCGGAAAAGCTTTGCGGCGGCGAGCATACGCGCATCTCCGCCGATAACGGCAATTTTCATCAGAGCACTCTCTTTCTGCGCGGCAGACTTCTCCGCGCCGACGTTTCTGCTGCTATTCTATGCAGATACGCGGCGAAACGCTACTTTTTAATAAGTATCGGCCGTGATGTGCCTCGGAAAAAGCCCTGCTCGTCAAAGGAGTCCGGATTTGCGTCTAAAATCGCATCGGGGCTCTGCCTGTATTGCTTTGCGATGGTCCATAGCGGTTCGTTTTTATGCGGATAGCAGAAAACAAGAGCACATTCTGCAGCTTCGGGCTCGCGCGGGGTGCGCTTCGACACCTCCGAAATAAAGCTTTCCTCGGTTTCGGTATAGATCGAGATCTTTGCTTCGGCGACAACCTTTGCCGTAACGCTTCCGTCGGCGTGGAGCGTCGGAATCACCTCGACGGGCGATATCTCGGCTGAAATGCCGACTTCGTTTTCGGGGAGCTCTGTTGCGAAATGACGGCTGTATTCGATAATTCGGTCGTAGCTCTTTACGCCCTGCTCGGTAGTGGCGAGGAGCGATACGAGAAAGCTTCCCTCGGTATAAACGCCGTCTTCCTTTTTTATTGCGGCGGAGGACAGCGGAAACGCTCTGCAATCGAGCAGGGCTGTCGGACGGTGCTCGTCGGGCGTGAGCTTTGATTCGACCGAAAAGCCGTTTTCGGTTACCGAATGCAGATGCGGAAGGGTTGCCCGTGTGATAATCGGAATGCTGTCGTAGCCCTTTTCGAACATATCCTCGGCGACGGTATACGCCTTTTGCTCGTTCAGGAAAAGCTCGGCGTGGACGGTAAAGGCAGCTTTGATATTTCTGCTTTCGCCGTATTGGTCGAGCTCGGGGGTAAATTCGCGCTCGGTTACCGCGAGATAGGCGCGCGCCTGCCTGCCTTCGTCGATAGAATCGTCGGTAAGCTCGACGGTTACGGGCAGGGTTTTGGCTGTGGCGAAATATTTGCCGTCGCCGTTTTCCTCCTCGCAAAGAATATGCGCCGTGGCGGTGGTGCGCAGCTCGGCTCTCCCGCGCGAAAGCGTTATCTGCGGCGATTGGAGCGAAACGCTGCCGCAAATAATTCTGCCGATGCTCTTTTCGCTTTGCGAGAGGGTGAGGGTATCGGAAATCTCGCGGTCCTTTACACATCTTTTCGTAATTCCGTCGAAGCCTATGGTCTTCTTTCTGAAAAAGGTTTCGCTGTCCTCGGAAACCGAAAGCGCTTTTATCGGATTTTCATGCTCGAGCTCGGCTTCTATGGCGATAACGGTTTTAATTATCGGCTTGCGCGGACTTATGAGACGGCAGAAAAGCCGAGTGCATTGCGGCTTGCAGAAGACCGAAACGTTTTTCTGTGTTCCGCGTGGGATCTGTAAGGTATGCGAAAACTCCTGTGCGAAGCCGACGTATCTGAGCCTGCTTTTTCCCTCGCTTTCATAAAGCAGATCGCAAAAGACCTTTCCCTTTACCGCGATTCCGTTTTCGGTCAGCTCACAGCTTTCGCAAAAAGGGGTACAGTCGGCTTTGATTATCGCCGAAATGTCGGGACAGTGGTCGGGAAGAGAAAAATCGATCTCGAGCTCCTTTTCGGTTTTCGGGGTTATCGTTCTTTTGGGAATAAGTATTTCGTTTACGGTGATAGCTATTTTGATCGCGCCCTTTCGTTTTTTTATAAAAATATATGAGCAGAACGGCGGGATTATGAATAAAATAAAAAAGAAAGGCTGTGGTGATTATGCGTTGCGGTTTTGCGAAAACTGCAGGCGTCGGCGCGCTTGCGTTCGGCGCAGGGGTGCTGCTCTGCTCGGTATTGCCTGCGGGGGCACTCGTTTTTATCGAATCTGCGCTCGTCGTTTGCGCGGGAGCGGTCTTATTTATTAAGTGAGGGTGTGCTATGAGAATTTACTGCTTCAGAGCTCCGAGGGTTTTAAAGCCGATATTTCGTTTGTTTTTCAAAGGAATGTAAAAAATCTGTTGACACGGCAGGGGCTGGGTGCTAT
>JAGBWF010000173.1 GCA_017629895.1 Clostridia bacterium | reverse complement strand
TGGCCGGTTCCCGTGATGGCGTTTTCGGGCGCCGTATTGCTCGTAGCGGGCATCATACTTTGCATAAGCAGAAGGAAGTGCGATTATGAAAAGTAAGGCGGGAATAATATGTATAGCTCTGGGCGCGCTTCTCCTTTCGGGTTCGTTGATTCTTTCGCTTTATAACAGGCGAGAGGACGTCGTTGCTCAGGAGACGGCCGCCAAGGTAGTGCCTCAGATAGTAGAGCAGATACAGCAGGCACAGGCGGAAAAAGAGGAAAAAGAGGGAAGACCGCAATCTGATACCGGAAAAGAACCCAACCGCGATCCTGCTCTCAAGGTTCCCGTGGAGCTTTTGACCGAGGAGGACAAAAAAATGACGGAGGTCGAAATAGACGGTCATTATTATATAGGCTGTCTGTCCATACCTGCGTTAGAGCTCGAGCTTCCGATAATGAGCGATTGGAGCTATTCGAAATTAAGGGTTTCCCCCTGCCGATATAACGGCACCGTAAGGGGCGAGGATCTGGTGCTTATGGCGCATAATTATAAAAGCCATTTCGGATATATTTCTCAGCTCAAGCTTGGCGATCGGGTTGTCTTTACCGATATGGACGGAAACGTTACCGAATATAAGGTGGTCGGCACCGACGTGCTCGAGCCCACCGCGGTCGAAACCGTAACCTCGGGTGATTACGACCTGACTCTGTTTACCTGTACCTACGGCGGAAAAAGCCGCGTAACAGTATATTGCGACAAAAACTAAAAGAAGCCTTCGCACAGCGCGGAGGCTTTTTTGTGTTAAAATAGAAGCTTATAGCTATTGCGTTGCGTCAAAAAGTTTGTTATAATAGGGGAGATTGATTTATCGTACACTTAAAAAGGAATCTCTATGACAAAAATAATGTTCGTCTGCCACGGGAATATATGCCGTTCGCCGATGGCGGAATTTATATTCAAAAATATGCTTGCCGAGAGGGGCATTGAAGACAAATTTGAAGTTGCCTCGAGCGCGACGAGCAGGGAGGAAATCGGTTGGAACGGCATCGGCAATCCCGTTTATCCCCCTGCGCGTGCAGAGCTGAAACGCCACGGAATTTCCTGCGACGGTAAGCGTGCGGTTCAGTTGACTGCGGGAGATTACGAAAAATACGATCTTTTTGTCGGTATGGACTCGTTTAACATCCGAAATATGCAACGTATTCTGAACGGCGATATAGACAATAAAATACGCAAGCTTATGGATTACACCGAGCGTGGCGGCGACGTTGCGGACCCGTGGTATTCCGACCGCTTTGATATTGCCTACCGCGATATCTTCGACGGCTGCAAGGGCTTGCTCGATGCGATTCTGAACGAAGGATAGGAGTTAATAAAATGTGGAAAAAGGACGAGCTGCTGCACGAGCTTCATAAGAAGACGGCACGCAAAAGATATCTGCGCGGAGTTATAACCGAGCTTCGCAAGCAGGAGCGCGAGCTTGCGAAAAGAGCGGAGGAGCTTGATATCAAGCGCAGAAGCGAGCAGAATCAGTTCGAAAAGGCATCGGGCAGAGGGCTTGCGGGCCTTGTGGTTTCCGTTTCGGGCAAAAAGGATAAGATTATCGAAAAGGAACAGCGCGAGGCTTTGGCCGCGCAGGCGAAATACGATACGATTGTGCGCGAGCTCGAGGCTTTGCACGGCGATTTAAAAAGGTACAATGCCGAATATCTCTCGCTTGCGGGCTACGACGTGCGTTATAAGAAGCTTTTAAAGGAAAAGGCTGATATTTTGAGGGCGAACGGCGCGCCCGAGGCCGAAAAAACGGTCGAGCTTATGGAAAAATTCGCCGAATGCGAAACCGAAAAAGAGGAAATAAAGGAAGCGGCGGTGGTGGCAAGCCGTGTCCGCAAGGCGATAGACGCGGTTCTTGAATGTCTTTCGCACGCAGACGAATGGGCGACCTGGGATATTTTCGGCGGCGGCATGAGAATCGATGAATCGAAGCGCGAAAATCTTGAAACCGCGCAGGATGCCGTAGAAGCTCTGCAAATCGAGCTCCGCAGATTCAAAAACGAGCTCGCCGATATCGATATAGAAATCGGAATATCGACCTATATCGAGGGCTTTCTTCGATTTTCGGAATGGTTTTTCGACGGAATATTCGCCGATTATTCGATAATCAAGCGTATCGAGGAGGCAAGGGAGCGCATCTGTGAAATCAGAGGCAGAATAATGCTTGCTGCAACGAAGCTCGAGGAAAGAGGCAATGCGGTAAATGCCGCGCTTTCGCAGCTCGGCTCGGAGCTCGAGGGGATACTGCTCAATATCGAGATCTGAAAATGAAAAAAGTGTACTTTCCGATACGAAAGTACACTTTTGTTTTTTAAAGGGAGTCGGTTTATCTGATTTTAATTTCTGCAATCGACAAGCGAAACGCTCTTTACGTCGGAAAGGCTCGAAAGCGCGCTGACAAGCTTCTGGTGCTTGCCGGAAAGCGCGATTTCATACACGACCTCGACGTAATCTCCGTTGTTTACAAGCGAGGAAAGACGGTTCTTTATGTTGTTTTCATTAAGAAGCCTTGCGGTGTAATCGATAGCCTTGTCGCTTTCGGCGCGGACGACGAGAAGGTAGGGACGCGCGCCTACGGAAGAGAGCTTCAATACCGCAAACGCGGCAAGACCGATGAAAAGACAGCCGATGATGGTTATCTTATAGAAATGCGCGCCCGCGGTGATACCTGCGGCAACTGCCCAGAACATAAACGCGGTGTCGCTTGCGTCCTTTATAGCCGTACGGAAACGGATTATCGAAAGGGCGCCGACCATACCGAGCGAAAGCGCAAGGTTGGAGGTTATGGTAAGAACTATCATTGCCGAGATGGGCGTGATAAGAAGCAGGGTAACCTCGAAGGTGCGGTTACGCGATACTCCGCGCAGGGTAAGACGGTAGACAAGCAGGATAAAGAGGCCCGAAAGAAAAGCAACGAGAAGCGAAATAATAATATCGGGCAGAGTTATCTCCGAGGAAAAGCCCTCGAGAACACTTTTTTTGATAGCGTCGAAAATACTCATATTTATCTCCTTTTTACATCGCAGGTGCATTTCTGCAGAGTGCGTATTTTGAAACCGAAAGCTGCATACCGTTCGTTGAACAGCATTTGCGGATAAACGAGGGACAGCGGTCGGAATATTTTATTTCCATTATTATCTGTCCGCGGTTGATTGCGGGCAACGCTCTTTCGGTTTTTCCGAAAAGCGTTTCCTTTTCGGGCGGGAGCGAATCGATATTGAAATCGAAGGTAACGCGTATGCCGAGCGGCTCGAAAATATATGCTTCGCGGTCGTAGCGCACCGAAATCGCGGGACGGAAGGCTTTTGAATACATTTCCGAAACGAGTCCGAAGCATTCGCTGTTTTCATCAACACCTTCGCCTCTGACGATTTTGTCGAGCTCGGCTTCGCTGATTATCGCGGAATGCTTTTCGGTAACGATGCCGCGCTTGGTTTTGCGCTCAAGTCGTATCGTTTTTTTGCTTCCGCCGTAGGTGCGGATGCGGAATTTGACGTGGACGGCGTTTCCGTCCTCCTTTTCGGCGAGCGCGGTGTCGAAGGGATCGTCGAAATAGAGCGAGCAGATCGAATATCTGCCGTCGGGAGCGTTTTTATCGGGGGTGAGAAGCGCTCTTATACGGTTTGCTATAACCGAATATTCGGAATAGTCGATAAGATATTTCTCTTCGCGACGTTCTGCCATAAAAACCTCCCTAAACTCTGAAGCCGTAGCTTCTCATTTGCTCGTCGGTGAGCGAAAAATAGCTTTTCACGTATTGCAAAATATATTTTTCGCGGTTTCTTCCGAAGCTTTTAAGGCTTTCGACCGAGGACTCCCAGTTGCTGTAATTTCTGTTCCAGCGGGTGCAGTCCTTGCCGATGTCGGCGAGTATCATTCCCTTGAACTCATCGACGTATCTGTCGATATTTTCGCTTGTCCAGACGTTATTTATCTGATAAGCGATCTCCTCGAGGAATTTCTGCTTGAATTCGGGGTTTTTAAGAAGCGCGTTTATAAGGCGTGTCGAAAACATATTCGAGCTGCCCGTACCGCGCGGGTCTAAATGGTCGGCTACCGTATCGTAGCTTGCCGAGCGGAAGGCGTGATCGACGTCATACATTATCCAGCGCCATTTTCCGCCCTCGTAGGTGAAAAAGCGTATATTGCCGTTATCGGTGTTCGAAATCACCATTTCGGCAACGATATAATCGATATAATTTTCGATATCCATAAGCGAGCCGACGTAATCGTAGTGCTCCTGAACCGAAAGATCGTGCTTGGATGCATAGTCCACAAGGTCGAGATATGCCTGACTCGTTCTGCCGTTTGCAACCGCAACCGTCGCTTCCTCGGGCGCACAGTTATAATGCTGTGCCACGTAATTTTCGTTCAGCTTTTCGCGGATAAAATACAAGCCCCAATACTCGCCGTTGAGATAAAGGACAACGGGACGGCAGTTCTGAACGTCGAGCCCGAGCATATCGTTCGCCATCGTCGTAACCATAGCGTCGCGCATACAGGAATACTTGTAGTCCTGACCGGTGTTTCGGAGCACGAGCGCTTCATAGCAATCAAGCTCGGACTTTTCGAAGAGCTGATAGTAAAGCGCATCGGAGCCATAGGACGAGCGGAAGAACAGTGCAAAGGATTTTTTGGGGAGCGAGCGCGAAAGTCCGCCGAAAATGCGTATTCCGCAATTTTCCCTGAAGCCGTCGTCGTTTTCGGCAAAGAAAGCAACGCTTGCTTCGCGCTCCCAGCGGTTATAGTAGTTTGCGCCTTCATAGGGGAAGACCGAGCTTGCGCGGGGTCCGGTTTCATAAATTCCGGTATAATAGTCCCAGAGGTTTTTCGGCTCGGTTACGATAGAAATTGCCTCGAGACTGTCGTTTTCGTTGACGATAAAGGTAAGGTCGGCTACGTCGCTTTTGAGCTTGCCTCGCGCTATTGCGACACAGCGTATAACCGTAGTCGAGGAAACGGTTATGGGCGAGGTGTAGCGGGTAGAATCGGCGTTCGGCTCGGTGCAGTCGAGGGTATAGAATATATCGCCCTCGCCTGTTAATTCCACGGTAACCGTTTCGCCGTATACGCCCTGACCGAGCGAGGATTGCGGAGAAGCGGTCTTTTCGGTTGCGCGGCTCGAATTTTCCTTTTCGGGTGTAACCGAAGCAAGCACCGAGAAGCCGTTTTCGCCGTTTGCTCTGCCGAACGAGGTGTTGGGAGCAAGCGAGGGGACCGGTGCGCAGTCGATGACCGTATCGCCCCTTGAAAGCACGAGCGTTTCGCCCGATGCGTTGATTCCGAAGGGAACCACGGTGTATCCGAGCGGTACGTTGATGCCGTCGCTCGAAAGGATTATCGCAACGTAGGAGTTTGCTTTGATAACGAGCCCGTCGAGGCTTGCCTTGCGGGGCTGCTCGGGGTCGTCGGAGATATAATAGCCGTCGAGCGTGATATCGTTGCCCGTGCGGTTGTGAAGCTCTATAAAATCGTGATAGGTCTTATAGGGACCTGCGAGATGAGCCGTATTGGAGGAAACGATCTCGCTTATTTCGATATCTGCGGGGCGGACGCTGCTTTCATAAAGCGCAATTCCCGCAGCGTCGTTTGCAAAGCCGATCGATATCGCGCCGTCGGTATAGACCGCGGTGCCGTTTTCGTTGCGGTAGCTGCGCGAAAGACCTCTGCCCGCAGGCGCGCAGGAAACGAAATCACTGCGCTTGTATTCGGGTGTGGTAAGGTATACCGATTCGCCCGATGAAAGCGCAAAGCCGCATATATTATCGCCGCTTCCGTTTTCGGCAAAGAGCAGGATACATTCGTTGGGAGCGAGATTTTTTTCGGGAAGCGCGTATTTATAAGGATCTTCCTCGGAATCGCTTATATACCAGCCCTTTGTCGAGACCTCTTTATCCGAGGTGTTGCAGATCTCGATAACGTCGCGGAGCTTGCCGCCGTATGAGGTGAGATCCTGCGAGAGAAGCAGCTCGCTTATAACGAGCGAGGGGTTTTTGTCAACCCTTGTCTCTTCAAGCGCTTCCTTGCCCGATTCATCGTTTTCAAAGCCGGGGGTTGCGAGCATTTTTATATATTCGTAGCCGTTGTCGCCCCTGACTCTCGAAAGCGACTGGTTGTTTTGGCAATAAACCGATTTTTGAACGACGTATTTACTGCCGACGGAAAGAATGATTTCTTCGCCGTCTGAAATGCGGAAATCGGTGTGAAATTCACCGTTTTCGGCGATTTTGTCCTTGCCCGAGGCGAATACGAGCATTATTTCGCCGGGGGCGAGCTCTTTTTCGGGGAGTGCGCATCTTGCGCGGTTTTTAATATCGTCGGAGATAAAGTATCCCTTCGTCGAGACTATTGCGGGGGAATCGTTTCTGATTTCGATAATATCGCAAAATTCGCCGTCGGAGTCGGGAAGAGCCGAGCCGTTGGCGGTGAGAATTTCGTTTATGGCGAGCGAAAGACTGCCGTCGGAGGAGCCTGCGTGGAATTGCGCTACCCCCTCGGGAGTGTTTTCGTAGCCGGGAGATGCCTCGCCCGAAACTTCAAATTCACCGTTTTTCCAGAGCATAACCTCGTCGCCGAGGGTTTTAACCGTCATCGCTTTATCGATAACCGTTCCGTCCCAAGCGACAAGGGCGATATATTCGTTACCCTCGGAGGATAGCCTGAAGGGCACGTTTACTCCGTCAAGGAAGATGACGAGATAGCTGTTGGCTTCGAAGGTAATATCTCCGAAGGAATATACCTTTGCGTTTCCGGTATCGTTTGCAAGACCGAAATCGGCGAGGTTAAAGCTATCGCCGTAGTTGTAAAGCTCGATATAATCGGGGTATTCGCCCGCATCGTCCGAGATGATCGAGCGGTTAGAAACACAGATTTCGTTTATACGGACGCAAATGTTTTTCATTTCGCCGTTATAATATATGGGTGTTCCGACCTTTTGCTCGACAAGCACCATTACCGCGACACCGAGCAGCATACATGCGGCAAGGAGCACGGCGATCATTATTTCTTTTTTGGTTCGTGCGGTCATTTTGCTTTTATTTGCCATTTGACCTCTCCTTTCGAAAAATGCGGGGAATGAACCGAGAAAATCTTACATATCGCGCGAGGCGATGACGTTTGCTCCGGTATCGCAGACGTTTTCGATAAGAATCTGTCCGCGCTTTACGGGAGAAACCGCAGAAAATGCGTGGAGCTCGCGCATGATTTCAAACATTTTGCTCTTGGGTATCGCACGGTCCGTGCGTACTGCAAGACGGCGGTGTACGCCACCCTTTATACCGACCGAGCCGGTAACCGTGCGCATGGGCGAAACGATTTCATTTTTGCCGTATTCGGCACCGCGAACACAGGTGTTGCCGATTACCTCAAGCGTTTGCTCATCTACCTGAATATGACATCCGCGGGGGCAGACTATACAGATCATTTCTTTCATTCTTTTACCTCCTCGCGCTCTGCCGCATATACGGTTATGCTTCCGCGCGCACGCTCGAGCAATACCTTGGGAAGAGTGATTTTTTGCATTTCCGCAGGCGCAAGAAACTTTCTCGGGAAGGAAGCGATCTTTTCGCCGTCGGATTCAACTACGATATCTGCGGAATCCATCTTTTTGCGGACGCGCATAAATATATCAACCGATTTTTCGACGTTTGCCACGTTTATTCTCTGGGGAACGGTATAGCTTATATCCGCGCCGTTTTTAACGGGGATAGCATCGTTATCGTCCTTGACACAGCCGCCGAGCACGTATTTCGCCGCGTTCAAGCCCGCGCGCTCGCTTTCTGCCGAAACGTAGTCGACAAGGTCGTGAACGTGAAGAACGTTACCGCAGGCGAAAACGCCGCTTTCCGCGGTTTGCATATCCTCGCCGACCGAAGCGCCTCTCGTGCGGGGGTCAAGCTCGATGCCTGCCGTTCTCGTAAGCTCGTTTTCGGGCACAAGACCGACCGAAAGAAGAAGGGTATCGCATTCGAAATGCTTTTCGGTTCCGGGGATGGGCTTCATATCGGGGCCGACCTCGGAAAGCACGATGCCCTCGACCGCGTTTTTACCGATAACGTTGGTAACGGTGTGCGAAAGATAAAGCGGGATTCCGAAATCCTCGAGACACTGAGCCACGTTACGCGAAAGACCGTTGCTGTAGGGCATAATTTCCGAAACCGCAAGGACTTTTGCGCCCTCGAGAGTCATACGTCTCGCCATTATAAGACCGATATCACCGCTACCGAGGATAACGACTTTTTTGCCGACGAGATAGCCCTCGATGTTAAGATATCTCTGCGCCGCGCCTGCCGTGAAAACGCCTCTGCCTCTGTCGCCGGGGACCGAAATAGGACCTCTGTTGCGCTCTCTGCAGCCCATTGCGAGAATAATCGCCTTCGCCTCGATCTGCTCGAAGCCGTTTTCGACAGAAACTGCCGAAACGATTTTGTTTTCGATGTTAAGAACGGTCGTGCCGAGCTGAAGCGTTACGGAGGTGTTCTTAAGCATTTCTATGAATTTACCTGCGTATTCGGGGCCGGTAAGCTCTTCGCCGAAGCGGTGAAGACCGAAGCCGTTATGGATACACTGGTTGAGTATTCCGCCCGCCTCGCAATCGCGCTCGAGCAGAAGAATATCGGTAACGCCCGCTTCGTAAGCGGCGACCGCGGCAGCCATGCCCGCGGGGCCTGCGCCGATAATAACTATATCGCGTTTAGTCATTGCTTTCACCGACCTTTTCCTTGACTATATACGAGCCGTCCTTGTCCCAAAGAATTTCTTCGGCGGGGACGCCGTAATATTTGCGGAGTATTTCGTGGATTTTAACACCGCAGAAGCCGCCCTGACATCTGCCCATACCGCTGCCCGTGCGGCGCTTGATGCCGTCGAGCGTGGTGGGCTTGATGTAGGAGTTTTCGAGCGCGTCGAGAATTTCGCCCTCGGTTATAACGTTGCAACGGCAGATAACGTTGCCGTAGAGTCTGTTTTCCTCGCAAAGCTTAGCCTTTTCCTCGTTCGAAAGCTCGGCAAAGCCGATATGGGGAGCGGGATATTCCCAATTTTCCTTTTCGGTAAGTATAAGACCGCAGTCCTCGAGCACCTCGATAACGTATTCGCCGATAGCGGGGGAGGAGGTAAGACCGGGAGACTTAATGCCCGCAACGTTTATAAAGCGTCTGCAAAGCGCCGATTCGCCGATAATGAAATCGGGCTTGTCGGAGTTTGCGCGAAGGCCTGCAAACGAACGGATATTTTCGCGGTAGTCGATAAGCTTTGTCGTTTTTGCCGCTTCCGCCGCAACGAAATCAAGTCCCTCGCGGGTGGTCGAAACGTCGTCGCGCTCGTTTCCGCTTTCTGCGTTCGGGCCGACGATGATATTGCCGTCTGCCGTCGGAGAAACGAGTACGCCCTTGCCCTTTTCGGTGGGGCACTGGAAGATGACGGTGTTCACGATTCCGTAGGAGGTCTTATCGAGAAGGAAATACTGTCCCTTGGATGCGAAAATTTCGAAATCGCGTGCGCCTACAAGCTCGGCTATCTTGTCCGAGTAAAGACCTGCCGCGTTGATGATATATTTCGTGTCGATAACCTTATCGCCTGCGGTTACGGCAAAAGCACCGTTGATCTTTTCGATAGCGGTAACCTCGCTGTTGAGGAAGAAATCGACGCCGTTTTTAGCCGCGGTTTCCGCCATTCCGATACAAAGACGCCAAGGGTTGACGACTGCCGCGGAGGGTGCGAAAAGCGCGCCTGTTACGTTGGGTGCGAGATTGGGCTCGCGCTCGAGAAGCGCGTCCTTGCCGAGAAGCTCCATGCCGCGAACGCCGTTTGCGATACCGCGCTCGTAAAGCTTGTGAAGATGTGCCTCGTCCTTTGCATCGAAGGAGATAACCATCGAGCCGCACTTGTTGTAGGGGATGTTGAGCTTTTCGCATATCTCCTCGATAAGCTCACAGCCGCGCACGTTAAGACGCGCCATAAGCGTGTCGGGCTCGGGGTCGTAGCCTGCGTGCACGATGCCGCTGTTGGCTCTTGTCGTTCCGATCGCGATATCGTTTTCCTTTTCGAGCAGACAGCATTTGACCTCATACTTCGAAAGGTACATTGCGATGGCGGCACCGCAGACACCGCCGCCGATTATTGTTATGTCGTACATTTTATCACCTCGTACGGTTTTAAAAAATTTATATAATAAAGCAACTGCAGGGAAAATCCGGCATAGAATATACTATACGCTTTCGCTTTCGGAATTTTTCTTGGCTGCTTTTATTTCTTCTTTAAGGATCGCAACGAATTGCAGATTGGGCTCGAATTCGATCATGGCGCGTTTTCCGTTGAAAACGCAAAGGAAAACGTAGCTGCTTGCTCTCGGGTTCTGGTTAAGCGAATACTTGATTATCGCCTTTTCGCCCGAGGGGAGATGGTCGTAATCGCGCTTTTCGAGCAGGTCGATAGCCGTTTCGAGCGCGACCTGACAGATTACGGTTCTTTTGTTTCCGACTATTTTGGTTACCGAAAAGCTGCCGTCGTATACCGCGTATTCGAACTCGGAAAGCGTATACCTCACTATGAGCAGGATCGAAACGAGAACCGCCGCGATTCCGCAGAATTCGACAAACGCCTTATAGACGGGGACGATCGTGGATATGAAAAACAGCGTGAGCGAAACGAACGCGCAGACGAATAAAAGCACTCTTGTCTGAACGACGCTTCTTTCGGGCTTGCAGATATACAAATCAAACTACTCCTTTTTGCTTTTTGATATATTTTACGGAGGGAATTTTTATGGAACTTGACCGCAGACAGCTTGACCGTATTCTTTCGATGGACGATGAAAGCTTTGCGCTTCTCGCACGCACTATCGCCGAGGCGGCGGGAGCAAACAAAATGAAGACCGAGATGCTGCTTTCCAATCCCGAGCTTTTGAAAAGGCGGATATCGGGATTGACTGCCGAGGAGGCACGCGCACTTATCGATTCGGCAGGCAAGGAGAAAAGCGAGGCGATACTGCGTCTGCTTCGCGAGCGGGGTGTAGATATTGGACGGTGATTTTCAGGAAAAGCTGAAAACGCTTCTTTCGGACCCCGAAGCACTCGGAAAAATAACCTCGGTCGCATCCGAGCTCGGATTGGGCTCCTCTGTTGCCGAAACCCGTCGTGAGAGCGATGATAACGGGCGTAAGCCGACTTCGGAATCGGGCGCCTTGGGCGCATTGAGCGCGTTGACACAGCAAAGCGACCCGAGAATCGCGCTTTTGCATTCGCTTAAGCCGCTCGTGCGCGAGGAAAAGCGGAGTCGGCTGGATGCGCTGACACAGGCGTTGACGATCGCTTCGTTGATGAAAAATTTCAGAAGGTGAGGGATACCGTGTATAGCAGAGATTTCGGCGGGATCAGAAGCGAAGGCCAGCTTTACAATATGGAAAGGGAATACAACGATTCGCGAGAGCGCGAGCCCGAGCAGAAGGAATCGGCGGAAAGCGGTGCCTTCACAGACGCGCGAAGCGATGCAAAGCAGGACTGTGAGCCGAAAGCAAGAAGAGGCTTGCGGCTTGATTTTCTGCGCGATATTGCGATAGACGATCTTATACTTATCGGCATCGGGCTGCTTCTGCTGCTCGATTCCGACGGAGAAAACGATCTTTTCGTGCTTGTTATTGCGTTTTTGCTGTTTTTTTAAAGCTCGTTATCCGGCTTTTTCGAATCCTCTGCCAAAAAATCGATAAATTTTTCAACGGTTTTTCGGTCCTTGGGGGCAAGCGAGCGGTATTTATCGATAGGCGTTTCGGCAGGGGTTTCCTGAGCCGAGACGTCTATTATATTTATACCTGCGGCAAAGGTCAGCTCGTCGAGACCGATTTCACCGAGGGCGTTCTGCGCAACCTTGCGGACAAGCTTGAGTCTGGGAGGATTTTCCTGCGTTCCGAACGCGAGCTTGCGCATCTGTACGTAGCTTATGTCGCAATCGGTTGCAAATTGAAGCCATGAACGGTCTCCCTTCGCCTCTTTTAAAAGCAGGGCGAAGATTTTTTTATTCCAGCGGTGGTTTTCAGCCATTTGAGAGTCCTTTCGGGATTTATCTGCCCAAGCCCTCGAGCGCGGCACCGATAACCGTGCCGTACGCCGAATTTTCGGGGATATATATTTTTACGCCGAACATTTTCTCAAGCTCGGAGAATATTTGCGGCGCTTGCGGAAGCACCGAAAGATTTCCGACGAGAACGATGTTCTTTATATTTTTCATACGCGCGGAGAAGATTGCGAGCATCGCGATGGTTTCATACACCATGTTGACAAGTCCGAGCGCAATGTCGCCCTTTGTTGCGAGATCGCTCATCTTGCCGAAATTCGCCGCGGTTGCATCGCTCGAAAGCGTGGGGATGATATCGTGCTCGGTTATATCGGAAATGCGAAGGTCGATATTTTTAAGATCGCCCTCCAACGCAAGATTCGCGACGTTCTGAACCGAGCGGACACCTAAAAGCCTGTCTGCAAGACCGGTCAGCGTGCCGCCGCCCACACCCGTACCGCCGAGATAGCTGTGCTCTCCCGTTGCGGCGTTGGAATAGACGTAGGAGGTACCCGTGCCCATGCTGACCACGATAGCCTCATCGAGCCCCGTGAGGTAAAGACCGCCCTTGCCGTTTGCAGTGAATTCGTTCACGTGTACGGTTTCGATGCCGTATATATTATCTCCGAGGAAGGACGAGCCTACGCCGGTAACCATAACCTTTTTGATATTCGAAAGCTTTATTTTGTTGTCGGTGGTGAATTTTCCGAAGCCGCCGTAGACCGAAGCGATCGGATCGTTTGCCTTTACAAGAACGGGGGCAAGAAGCTTGTCGCCGTCAAAGCCGACGATTTTGGTCGTGCTTCCGCCGACGTCGATGCCTACTATAATGCTCATTTACATTCCCTCGCTTTCCGCGAAATACGCATAATAATACATCATATATCTTATAACCTATTAAGTTTATAACTTTTTTACGCATTTGTCAAATTATTTTTGCAAAAATCTCTTTTCATATCGAAAATTTTGTGGTATGATAACAATGAGTAAAAATAGTTTGGAGGGGTTGACGGTGTATAACAGCGACGAATTAAGGCTTTTTTCGCAAAAAGCGAACCTCGGTCTTTGCTCGCACGCATATATCGTCGACGGCGATTCGGGCATCGGAAAGCTCGATTTTGCACTTGAGTGCGCGCGCGCCCTGCTCTGCACCGAGCAGAAAAAGCCCTGTGGGTATTGCAATGCCTGCCGCAAGGCGTTATCGGGCGAGCATCCGGATATCTTCGTTATCGGTCGCGAAAAGGCGGCGGGTATCGCAGACGTGCGCGAGCTTATACGCCGTTCGTTTTTAAAGCCGAACGATTCCGACAGACAGATTTTTATTGTGAATAATGCGGGCAAGCTCCGCGAGGATTCTCAAAACGCACTTTTGAAGCTTTTTGAGGAGCCGCCCGAAAGCGTTACTATATTTTTGCTCACCGAAAGCCGTGCCTCGCTTTTGCCGACGGTGCTTTCACGCGGGCAGAGAATACATCTCGACGGCCTGCGCGATCACGAGCTTGCCGAAAAGCTCCGCGAGCGCTTTCCCGGCATTCGCGATAACGAGCTTTCTCAGGCGCTCGATATCTCGGGCGGAAATCTCGGAAGCGCGCTGAGATATCTTTCGAAGGAAAATTCAGCCGCGCGTGCAAAGGCGGAAAAGCTGTTGTTCTATGCGCTGTCGAAGCAGAGCTACGAGGTAAGCGCCGCACTTTTGCTCCCGAAATATAAGCGCGAGCAGTTGACGGCGATTCTTGTCGAGCTTATCCTGCTTCTGAACGAGATGCAGAAGAAAAGATACGGTGTTTCGGGAACCATACCTCCCGAAAGCGAAGAGCTCAAAGAAATCGTCGGGGGAGCATCGAAAAGAGCAATCGCAAAAATGTCGGAGGCGGCGTTTAACTGTATGAGCGCGCTCGACGGCAATGCAAACGTTACCGCCGCGGCAAGCAAGCTTGCAATAGAGCTTTGCAGTGCGGCAACAAGATAGGAGTTAAAAATGGAAAATCAGGAAAAAAATAACGAAAAGCGCGAATCCAACGGCGGCAACGGAAACAACGGCGGTCATCACAACAACCGTCGCAACAACCGCCGCAGACATAACAGACACCACAGAAAGCCCAACGCCAAGCCCGAAAATGCGGCTTTGAACGGCGAAAACGAAGCTTCGGCTCCTGCGGAAGAAACTGCTTCGGAAAACAAGCCCGAGCGCAACGAGCGCAACGATCAGCGCGGAAACAATAAAAAGAAGAAAAACGAGCGTTCCGAGGAGCTTTCCGGTACGGGATTTATCCCCGAGCCCGAGCCCGAACGCAAATATATGTTCGATTACGAACCTCTTCCCGAGGAAGAAAAGGAAGAGGAGCCGAAGACCATCGAGGTTGTCGGAATTAAATTCCGCAACGGAAGCAAGATATATTATTTCTCGCCGCTCGATATAAAATTCGAAAAGGGCGAGCACGCGATAGTCGAAACGGTGCGCGGTGTGGAATACGGCGAGGTTGCTCTCGGCAACAAGATGGTCGGCGAATCCGAGGTTGTTTTCCCCTTGAAGCCCGTGCTTCGCAAGGCGACCGCAGAGGATGACGTGCGCAACGCCGAAAACCGCAAGCTTGAGGAAAGCGCAAGACCTATCTGGCACGAAAAGGTAACCAAGAACGGCTTGGATATGCAGCTTGTGGACGTTGAATACACCCATGACAACGCAAAGCTCTGCTTCTACTTCACTGCAGACGGCAGAGTCGATTTCCGCGAGCTTGTAAAGGATCTCGCGGGGGTGTTCCGCACAAGAATCGAGCTCCGTCAGATCGGCGTGCGCGACGAGGCAAAGCTATACGGCGGTCTCGGCTCCTGTGGCAGACCCTTCTGCTGCAACACCTTCCTGCCCGATTTCACTCAGGTTTCGATAAAAATGGCGAAGGAGCAGAATCTTTCGCTCTCCTCCTCGAAGATAAGCGGCTCCTGCGGCAGACTTATGTGCTGTCTCCGCTTCGAGCACGATACCTATGAGCGCGAATACGCGACCTTCCCGAAGGTAGATACTATCGTAGACACCCCCAAGGGCAGAGGCGTTATCGTCGAAAGCAGCTTTTTGACAGGCAAGATCAAGGTCAAGATGAACAACGACCAGTCGATAAAGATCTTCGGCAAGGGCGAGCTCAAGGCTCTCGGTATGATAAAGGTCAAGGAGGACGTCAGCGAGGACCTGAAGAAGCTCGAGGACAAATAAGGCATACAATTAAGGTTTCGAAAAATAGGCTATAAAAAGGAGATTTAAAAAATGAAAAGATTTTTACCCTCACTTTTGGCGATCACACTTTTACTCAGCGCGCTTCCGCTTACAAGGCTTGAGCCTCTTGCGGCAACCGACGATCTTATCTGGCCCTGCGAAAGCTCCTATTACGTTACCTGTATGTATTACTATAAGACCGGCGGACAGCACAGCACGCGCTACGGCTACGATAAATCCATGGACCT
>JAGBWF010000022.1 GCA_017629895.1 Clostridia bacterium | reverse complement strand
TTCACGTCGGGCGCAGTATACGAGGGAAGCTTCGCAAACGGTAAATACAACGGCTTTGGAAAAATTACCGCCTCGGCGACCGATAATTACGAATACTATGAGGGTGAATTCGTCGACGACGAAATGTCGGGGAAGGGCAAGATCGTTTTCCGCGACGGAGCGATTTACGAGGGCGACTTCTCCAAGGGAAAATATCACGGCTTGGGCGTTTATATCTACACAAAAGCCCATCCCTTCGATTATTACGAGGGCGAATTTGTCTTCAACTACCGCAACGGTAGGGGAACGCTCTATTATAAAAGCGGCGACGTTTACGACGGTGAATTTTCGCACGACGCGCTTCACGGTCAGGGAAAACTCATCTATAACGAGGTAGATAGCCGCGAGTTCTTCGACGGCATATTCAAAAACGGCTCCATGCGCTCGGGCAGACTTGTTTACCGCAACGGTACCGAATATATCGGCACTTGGGATGCGAACGGTATGAACGGCTACGGTATTGCCATCTGGAAGAGCAGATTCGGCAGATATTGGCAAAAATACGAGGGGTATTTTAAAAACGGAGAGTTCGATGGAAGGGGTAAGATGTCCGTGCTCGAACGCGAAAGCAATTACGAGGCAAAGGCAAAGGAGGGTATCTGGTCGAAAGGCAGATACAGCCGCAAGCTCACGAAAAAGGCTCGCGAAAACGGCGAGCTCGATACACCGCTCACACCTCCCGAAGAATAAATTTGTTGAAGCGCACTTCGTTTCGGGGTGCGCTTCGGTTTTATTTAGTGAAGAGTGAAGAGTGAATAGTGAAGAGTGAAGGTAGGCTTTTGCGGTGCAAAAGCCATTTTTTATTCAAAATAAAAAAAGTGCCATTTCTGAAAAAGCAAGAATGACACACTTTTTATTATTTTGCTATAGGAGTTTTTGGGAGGGAGCGCGAGGGAGGGTTTTTTGCAAAAAACTCTCCCTCGCAAAACCCCTTGCAAAACCACCCCAAAACACTATCCCAATGCGGCGCGTAAGCTTTCGAGCGCCTTTTGCTCCCTGCGCGAAACCGTAACCTGCGTCATTCCGAGCACCCGCCCGACCTCGCTTTGCGTTAACTGCTTGAAATAGCGTAAAAGAATTATCTCGCGCTCGGGGTCGGGAAGACACTCTATTGCCTGCTTCAAGGCGATTTTTTCGTTGATTTCGGGCGTGCTGTCGCTTCCGAGCGTGTCCTCGATGCTGTACCCCTCGTTTATCTGCTCGTGTATCGAAACCGTCGGGCTTGCGGCGGCGAGCCCCTCGGCAACCTCCTCGACAGTCATACCGCAAAGCTCGGCAAGGGTAGAGATTTTCGGCTCGCACCCTTCTTCGATGACGTATTTTTCGCGCTTCGATATAATAATCGCGGCGCGCCGCTTTAGCTCGCGTGATATCTTTATTTCGCCGTCATCGCGCAGAAAACGCTTTATTTCGCCGATAATAAGCGGCACGGCATAGGTCGAGAAGGCACACCCGCGCGATTGGTCGAAATTGCGTATCGCCTTTATCATTCCGATATGACCTATCTGACACAGATCCTCGTAATCGACACCGCGATTGCAAAAACGCAAGGCAACCGACCGCACAAGCCCCGTGTTTTCGTTTACAAGACGGCAAAGCGCATCGGCATCGCCGCTCTGCGCCTGCGCGATAAGCGTGCCCGTGGCAGAATTCATCGACAATCAAGCCTCTTTTCGAGCGTAACCGTCGTGCCCTTTCCGACCTTAGAGCAAACCTTTATCCCGTCGCAAAAGCTCTGCATGACCGTAAAGCCCATTCCGCTTCTTTCGCCGTCGGTGTCGGTCGTAAAGAGCGGCTGCATTGCCTTGTCGATATCCTCGATTCCGCGTCCGCGGTCCTTTATTTTTATAATAAGCCTTTTGCTTTCTAAAAGCTTGCAGACTATGTAGATCGGACATTCGCTTTTGTCGCTTATGTCCGAATATCCGTGAACGATGCTGTTGGTAACCGCCTCGCTCACCGCTGTTTTAATGTCGGCAACAGCCGAAACGCTCGGGTCGCACTGAGCCGCAAACGATGCAACCGCGCTCCTTGCGAAAGCCTCATTCGCGCTTTTGGCGAAAAATTCAAGCTTCATCATATTAACCGTTTTGTCGCGCATTTCAAACACCTCTTTCGATTTTTATAATCTTGTCCATCCCTGCGATAGAAAGCATCCTCAACGCCGCCTCCGAGGGATTCTGCAAAATAAGCGTGCTCCCGATCTCGTTGCATTTCCGCATCCTGCCCATAACGAGTCCAAGCCCGGAGGAATCGCAAAAGCTGACGCCCGAAAGGTCGAGCCGAAAGCTTTGCGGACGCATTCTTGCGATAATCGAATCGAGCGCCTCGCGCGCCTCTTTTGCGTTGTGGTGATCTATTTCACCCCGAATGTAAGCGGTTGCACCGAAGTCGGATACCTCGCTTCTTATTTCCATTTCGAAAACTCCTTTTTTTATAGCTATTTTAATCCTTGTATGCGTCGTATTCTGCCGAAATGCGCGCAAAAAGCGAAAAAGTTTTTAATATAATAAAAAATTGCCGTAAATTCCTTGACTTATTATGCGATTTGGTATAAAATATATTATCTTAAAAAAATTATTAAGAGGTGTATTATGCTCAAAAGAATCAGCTGTATTCTTCTTTGCGTGCTTATGCTTGCCTGCACTCTCGTGCTCGCTTCCTGCAATAACAGCGAAGATGAATCCAAACCCGATGTTTCTGTCGATGCTGAAACCGCCGGCTTCCTTAACGAAGCAAAACACTGGGGCGGCGAAAAGGTAAACATTCTTACCTTCGAAAAAGAACTCTATACCTTCGCGGATTGCGAAATCGATCCCGAAGAGCTTCTCGATGAGCCCGTAAACGATGCTTTCTACGAAAGAAACGCTCTTATCGAAGAAAAGTACGGTATCGAGATCGTTGGTTGCTTCCCCGAAGCCGGTGGAGACTATATCGCGATGCTCCGCAAGGATATGGAAAGCGGTCTTAACGAATACGACGCTATCTGCGCCGCTATTACCTATACCGCTCCTCTTGCAACCGAAGGCTTGTTCTATGATTTCGCTTCTATCGAAAACGGCTACATCCACTACAATGAAGCATGGTGGGACCAGCCCCTTATTCTCGATACCGCTATCAATGGCAACATCTACTTCATCAGCGGCGACGCTATCGTATTGGATGATGAAGCTACCTGGGCGATCTTCTTCAATAAGGACCTTGTTAAGACCTACAATCTCGAGGATCCCTATCAGATCGTTCGCGACGGTAACTGGAACTTCGATACCATGCACGAGCTTATCAAGGGCGTTGACCTTATGCACGGCGCTACCAAATCCTACGATCCCGCAGTAGGCGACCAGTGGGGTATGGTTGTTCAGTCCTATGACTTCCTTCTCTTCATGCAGGGCGCAGGTCAGACTCTCGTTGATAACACCGGCGAAAGACCTAAGTTCCGTATTGACGACGCTCGTAACATTCAGGTATTCACCAACTTCACCAACATGGTATACGACGAACAAAACGTCGGTATCGCAGACCGTATGGGCTACTGGGCAGATATGTACGTTAACGAAGGCAAGATTTTCGAAAACGGTAACGCACTCTTTATGCCCAACTCGATCTCTATCGTAAACGGCGAAGGTCTCCGTAACGCAGACATCCACTACGGCTTGCTTCCCATGCCTAAGGCAGACGAGCTTCAGGATGATTACACTACCTCGGTTAACGTTTACCGCTATCCCGTATTCGCTATTCCTACCAGCAACGTAAGCAAGCTCGACGTAACCTGCTACGCTCTCGAAGCAATGGCATACTACGGCAAGGAGCTCGTAACCGAAGAATACTACGACAGAACCCTTACCTATAAGCGCTTCCAGGATGATGACTCCCGCG
This sequence comes from Clostridia bacterium, assembly GCA_017629895.1. Lineage (GTDB taxonomy): Bacteria > Bacillota > Clostridia > Oscillospirales > CAG-382 > Coliplasma. The sequence continues at coordinate 7,441 of JAGBWF010000022.1, read as the reverse complement.
AAATGCTCGACCTCATCTTCCGTAACAGAACCTACGACCTCGGCACCATCTTCAACTTCAACAACGGTGGCGGCGACGGCTCGCTCTACTTCTACACCAAGCTTATCGGCCAGCTCTCCACCGACATCGTTTCGACCTACGAAGCACAGAAGGACAACTACAATTCAGGTCTCCAGTCCTTCATCGAACAGTGCTACGGCGAATAATCGAATTGCATAACAAAAAAGAAGCTTTGGGAAACCAAGGCTTCTTTTGTTATATAAGGCTTTTGTTATATAAAGCTGTTTATTTGTCCTGCTCTGCACCGCCGAGAGCGTTTGCCCATTTTTCGCAATAGAGCGAATAATAGGAAATCCCCTCCGCTTTGCGCTTTTTGCGAAAATAGGGAAGATTTGCCCATATAAAAGAGGGTATTCCGATGACTGCGATATATAAAGGACCGAGCATGAGCGATTGAAGCGTGTGTCCGTATTCGTGCTTTACAAGGAACTCGCGCGGGGACTGCTCGACAAAAACGAAAAGCCCGAGCGAAATTCCGCCGCCCTGCGCCCATTCGGTAATAATTGCGCCTTTATAAAAATAATGCTTGCGTCTTACGTTGATTAAAAACAAAACAAACCCGATAAGGCTTTGCAATAACCCCCAGCTAAGCTGAAGCAACCAATAAATAACGACCATAAACTCCTCCGAATACGAATTTGCGGCGAAACGCTTTTACGAACGCTTCGATCCCGACCTGCGTATTATAGCATAAAACGAAATAAAATGCAATGCTGTTGACAAACGCGATCGAAAGTAATAAAATAAAAACGGTTTGAAAGGAAGGCGTGTTATGACTGCATTTTGGTGGATTTTCGGGATAATTTTGTTTATTTTGGCGTTGGTGTTCGGTATCGCCTTTTGGGCATACGGCTTTGTTTTTAAAATCGAGCGCCGCCCGATAGCAAAAGAAGGGGAGTACGACCTTCCCGTCGGCGATATCTATGACGTTTACCGCGAGGATATGATAAAATGGGTCGATATGGCGCGCCATTACCCCCACGAAAACGTCGAAATCACATCCCGCGACGGACTTACACTTCGCGGAAAATATTATGAATACAAAAAAGGCGCACCGATGGAAATACTTATCCACGGCTACAAGGGCAACTCCGAGCGCGACCTTTCGGGCGGGATAGAGCGTTGCTTCAAGCTCGGAAGAAACGCAATGCTTGTCGATCAGCGCGCCGCAGGCAGAAGCGAGGGGAATGCTTCGACCTTCGGCATATTGGAGATGCACGATTGTATCGAATGGATAAATTTCGCGGTATCGCGCTTCGGAAGCGATATTAAGATCGGCATAACCGGCGTTTCGATGGGCGCGGCTACGGTGATGATGGCGGCAGGGCAGGAGCTTCCCGAAAACGTAAAATTCGTGCTTGCCGATTGCGGATATTCCTCGCCCGAGGAGATTATAAAAAAGGTCGGTCGTGAGCTCGGCTTGCCGAAAAATATAGCCTATTTCTTCGTGCGGCTCGGCGGTATGCTTTTCGGTGCCTTCGACGTCGGCAGTTATAGCCCGATGCAAGCGATGAAAACGATAAAAACCCCGATAATCTTCGTTCACGGCGATACCGACGCCTTCGTACCGTTTTCGATGAGCGAACGGCTTTATAACGAATGTACCTGCGAGAAAAAGCGAATCCTCGCGATAAAAGGCGCGGGACACGGACTTGCATATCCTGTCGGCAGGGACGAATATATAGAAGAGCTTAGAAAATTCGATTCCGATTTCGGCATCGGCTGTGTCGGCGAAACCAAACAATAAAAAAGAGAGAGCCCGAAGGACCGATAAGGTCTTTGCAGGCTCTCGTTTTTTATATATCGAGAATATATGCGCAAAGCAGCTTTAATGTGTTGCTTATGCCGTCGATATGAGTTCTTTCCATACCGTGGCTGCAATAAACCGCCATACCGAACGCCGCCGCGCGCAGATTGTTGCCTGCACGCATCGCCGCGTTTGCATCGGTGCCGTAACGGTAAAAGATGTCCACCGCGTAATCACAGCCCGCCTTCTCGGCAAGGTTAATAAGCCTTGTCGTAAGCTCGTAATCATAGGGCGCGGTCGCGTCCTTTGCACAGATAGAAACCGAATATTCGTTGCCCTCGTAGGTAGGGCCGATAAGTCCGATATCGAGCGCGACGTATTCCGAAACGCCCTCGGGCACGTAGGTGCCGCCCAATCCGATCTCCTCGCCGTAGGGGAAGGCAAATACGGTTTTGTATTTCGGCTTTATGCCGTTTTCCTTAAAAAATTTAAGAAGAGTGAAGCAGCAGGCAACAGCCGCCTTGTCGTCGATAAATCGCGATTTTATAAAGCCGTTTTCGGTGATTTGGCACCTCGGATCGACCGAAATAAAGTCGCCGTTTCGGATACCGAGCGCGCGTACCTGATCTCTGCTTTCGATTTTTTCATCAAGAATAATATAAACCGTGTTTTCGTTTCGCTCAAGCGTGCGTGCATCGTCGAAAACGTGAACCGAGTGCGATTGGCAGGCAAAAAGCCCCGTGTATTCGCGGCCGTCGCGGGTGTGAACGGTAACCGTTTCGCCCTCGAGATTTGCATAGTTGACACCGCCTAATTGACGAACGCGTATCTTGCCGTCGGCATCGATACAGCGGACGACCATACCGAGCGTGTCGGCGTGCGCACCGATAACGACAGTCTTCGAATCGTCCTCGCCCGAAAGCGTGATATAAGCCGTGCTCTTGTTATCGTAGGATACGTTCTCACCGAAAAGACGGGCGTACTTTTCGATAATAGGATTCATTTTAACGTAATAGCCGACAGGGCTGGGAATTGATACGATTTCGCTAAAGCAGGATTTGAAAAATTCGAGATCAAAGCTGTAATTCATAATAAAATACCTTTTTCAAAATATATGGGTATTTTACCACTAAAATCGCCTTCAATCAATAGCAAACTCTTGTTTTAATCGAAAAAATATGCTATAATCAGTCGAATTTATAAATTAACGGGTTTTATATGCTTATAATTCTTAACAAGCTCTCGGTTTTGTATATTTTTCTGCTTGTCGGCTTTCTTTTCGGCAAATGGAAAAAGGAGCAGAATAGCCACACGCAGATACTTTCGTTCCTGCTTGTAAACCTCTTTCTGCCCACGAAGGTTTTTAATACCTTTGCGAAAAATTTCACAAAAAGCTATATCCTCGAGCACGGTAAAACGATAGTCGTTTCGCTCTCGCTTTTGCTTTTGCTCGTCGGCTTTTCGCTCGTCTGCGCCAAAGCGCTTACAAAGGATAAATACGAGCAAAAGGTCTACCGCTATTCGCTCACCCTTTCGAACTATGCCTATATGGGATACGCGCTCTGCGAAAGCATTTTCGGCGAAATGGGGCTTACAAACCTTATCCTTTTCTGCATCCCCTTCGCGATTTATACCTATACCTTCGGCTATGCGATGCTGACAGAGCAGGGAAGAAGCATAAAAAAGCTTATTAATCCGCTTAACGCCGCGATAGTGCTCGGCATAATCTTCGGACTTGCCGAAATTAAGCTGCCCGAATTTTTGGTGTCTGCGATAAGCTCGTCCTCCGCCTGCGTTGCGCCGATAAGTATGCTTCTCACGGGGTTAACGCTTTCGTCCTTCTCTCTGCGCGGCTTGTTCTGCGATTTCCGCGCATATATATTAACTGCGGTAAGGCTTTTAATAATCCCCGCGCTTGTGTTTCTTGCCTGCAATATATTCGGCTTCGATGCCGCGATAAAGGGCAGTGCGATTATGATGTCGTGTATGCCCTGCGGTCTGAATACGATCGTTTTTCCGAAGCTTATCGGCAGAGATTGCGGCTTGGGAGCAAGGCTTGCGATGATTTCGCACCTATTTTCGATAGCAACCGTGCCCTTCTGGTTATCACTTATACAATAGGAGAATATAAAAATGAACAAGATTCCCGAAACACTTAAGGTTCTTTTCGTCGGCAACAGCTTTTCGGTCGATACCGCTCAGCATCTGCCCGAGGTTGCTCTTTCTATGGGCGTTAAAGAATTGCATATCGGCGTGCTCTATATCGGCGGCTGCTCTACAAGAAGGCATTATACCAATATCACCGAGAATATAAAGGGCTACGATTATTACGAAAGCTATGCCAATAACGGCGAATGGAGCTGTACAAACGGCGTAAGCAGTAACGATGCGATCGTAAGCGACGATTGGGACGTAATCGCGCTTCAGCACGGCACTATCGACGGAAGCCGTAATACCGATATCGCTTATTACGATAAATTCGCTCCCCTCGTTGCCGAGATAAACGCACTCGCTCCGAAGGCGAAGATATATTTCAATATGCACTGGGTGGGAGAATCGCACCATACCCACCCCGAAATCGTCTCCTTCGGCGGTGATACGCAAAAAATGTACGATATCATCACCGATATCGTTAAAAACCATATCTCCAAAACCGAAAAGCTTTTCGGCATCACCTATGCGGGCACGGCAATCCAAAACGCGCGTACCGCTAAGCTTGAAACGCTCAACCGCGACGGATATCACCTTTCGCTCGGTGTCGGCAGATATATCGCGGCGCTGACCTTCTTTGCCTGCATAACCGGCGCGGATATAAAGAATATCGAATGGGCTTGCCCCGAAATGACCGAATACGAAAAGGCTGTGGCGATCGAATCGGTAATCAACGCGCTGAAAAATCCCTATGCGGTAACGAAATCGGAGCTTTAAAATGAAAAGAACCAAGCTTGCCTGCTATGCGACGAGCGCGACGATGGCAGCCGCCGCATATATCTCTCCGATGCTCTTTATCACCTTCCGTAACCTCTACGGAATAAGCTATACCAAGCTCGGCTTGCTCGTAACCGTGTTTTTCTTCACACAGCTTGCGGTCGATCTTCTGTTTTCCTTCTTTTCGCATAAGTTCAATATTAAATTAACGGTAAAGCTCACCCCCGTTATCGCGGCGCTCGGTCTTTTGCTTTATTCGCTTGCACCGACGCTCTTCCCGAATAACGTCTATCTCGGCTTGCTTGTCGGTACGCTCGTCTTTTCATCTTCCGCAGGGCTCGGCGAGGTGCTTATAAGTCCGGTTATCGCCGCTATGCCCTCAAAGGATCCCGATAGGGAAATGTCGAAGCTTCATTCGGTCTATGCCTGGGGCACTGTGGGCGTTGTGATAATAAGCACGCTGTTTATACTGCTCGTAAAAAGTGAAAATTGGCAATACCTTGCATTGCTCTTCACCGTCATTCCGCTTGTGGCAATGCTTCTGTTTGCAAAAGCCGAAATTCCCGATATGGATACTCCGCAAAAGGTATCGGGCGTGCTTAACGAGCTTAAAAATAAAAAGCTCTGGCTCTGCGTTTTCGCGATCTTTCTCGGCGGTGCTTCGGAGTGCACAATGGCACAGTGGGGCTCGGGCTTTATAGAACGCGCACTTGGGATTAATAAGCTTTGGGGCGATATCTTCGGTGTAGCAGGCTTCGGGCTTGCACTCGCGCTCGGCAGGACCTTCTATGCAAAATACGGTAAAAATATAACGAGAGTGCTGTTTTTCGGCGCGGTCGGCGCGACCGTCTGCTATTTTGTCGCCGCATTCTCGCAAATCGAAACGGTTTCGCTTATCGCCTGCGCGCTAACGGGACTCTGCACCTCGATGCTCTGGCCCGGAACACTCGTCGTTATGCAGGAGTATTGCAAAAACGCAGGCGTGTTTATGTTTGCAATGATGGCGGCAGGCGGCGATTGCGGCGCCTCGCTCGGACCTCAGCTTGTCGGCGTGATAACCGATTTCGTAAGCGCAAGCGTAGCCCCCGAAACGCTTGATTTTATATCCTATAACCCCGAATCGCTCGGTATGCGTCTCGGAATACTCGTCGGAACGCTGTTCCCCCTCGCCGCTGTGCTCGTGTTCGGCTATATCCGTAAGGACCTGAAAAGAAAAGCCGATTAAACACCATATAAAAAAGTCTGCAATACGCAGACTTTTTCTATTTATATATAATTTTTAAAAGTTTTGAGGGTTATAGGGAACTTTTTCAAAAGTTCCCTAAAAACACATACTAAAAATCTCGTTACTTGTCCAGATCTTCAAGCTCGCTTATGGGAGAATACATAACGCCGAAGTGGAACTCGGTGCCCTTTGCACACTCCGCTTCGATTCTCTGCTGGAGCGAAGAGCCCTTGCGGATGAACATTATATCGCCGTTGAAGGTGCCGATCATGGGCAAAAGGTGAAGCTTGCTGTTCACACGGAGAATGTTGCTGTCCTCTGCCATAACCTTTTTGAGCTGTGCCGAAAGTATCCAGGAATAGCAGGCAAACGCCTTGGTTTCGTGGTCGGGGTAGTAGTCCTTGAAGAAATCGAGCGCCAGCTTGAAGGCTTCCTTGAACTTTTCGGGGGTGTATTCAACCTTCGCGGGAATGTGAATATCTATAGTGTGGCTGCCGCCGCGGAGAAAATCGCTCCATTCGCGCTTGGGGAATTCGGTGGGGTTGAGGTCAACTACACCGCTCTTCGAAACGACGTGCGCGACGTATTTCTCATCGTCCTCATAAAAGCTCGTCTTGCCGACAGATTTTTCCTCGCAATCGACAAGCTCGCCCTCCTTGCCGATAAAGAACTCGTTTCCTGCGAGCGAAATATATTCGCGTCCGTTCGTGATAACAGGGAAATCGCCGGTGAATTCGCTCGGCACGAACTTAAGAATACCGAACATAAACATACATCCGCTTGCACAGAGCATATTCCAATGCCATTCGGTAATACCCCAATGTCCGTGAACGTTAAAGCAGTTCTGGGTGTAGCCGCGGAAGGCGTTGAGGTTTTCCTCGTTTAGATCTGCGGGCGGCTTTTTGTTTATAAGCGTGTTTGCAAGCATCGTCGCAACGATAACCCAGCCGACCTGCTGCTTGGTGAGCCCCTCTACTGTGAAATGGTCGTCCTGATAAATATAGTTCACCCAGGGCTTGCGCTTGTAAACGGTAAGCTCGCAAAGGAATGCGGCACAGATATGCGCGTCGTCGTCCGAGTTGATCGCGTTTGCACAGCGCAAAAGCTCTGCCTTTGCTTCCTCGGGGATTTTTGCGGTGTCTGCAACGATTGATGCGTCCTCAAGCGAGAGCACGGGCTTGCTTCTGTCGTAGCTTGCGATAAAATCGGCGTAATAATATTCTGCATATTCGGGAAGAGGGAAGTTGTATTTTGCTTTAAGCTCTGTAAAGGTCATAATTATTCTCCTATAATGTATCTGTGGATATTTCCGGTAACGCCCTGACCAGTAACGTACTGCGTGAGTCCGCCTGCGATTTCGCTGACGTTCGGATAGTGCAAATGCCCCGCAAGAACCGCAACGAAGGAATCGCTGTTGTCCTCGATAAGCTTTATAAATTCAAGGTTTCTGCTCGGACAGCCGTTGTAATTGAGCTGGAAGT
>JAGBWF010000021.1 GCA_017629895.1 Clostridia bacterium | reverse complement strand
GTCTTATATAAAAGAAAAAGAGTCATAAAGATTCTATAAGAATCGTTATAACTCATGAAGATTGCGGAAATATTGAAAAATTCATATTTTAGTGTTATAATGAGAAAAAAGCGAGGTGCTATCTTTATGAAAATACACGGAGTAAAGCGTGAATGGTCTTACCCGATTTTTTGTATGAAAAAGCATTATTGTCCCTATTGTAATGAGAGGTTAGAAAAAACAAAAACGGAAACCATTGTTAATTCAAAATCAGAAGAAGCAAAAAACTATGATTTTTCAAATGGTGATGGTTTTTTAGTCGGAAATATAAAATTCATTCGAACTGTTTTTCGTTGCAACAAATGTGATAAGACCTACACCATAAAAGAAGTTAAAGAAAATGACATTGCCATCAACCGATGGAAATAAGATTGGAGAGATTACAATGTTGAATAACAAAATATTGCGAGTTCTTTCTTTGCTTTCTGTTGTTGCTTGTTTAATGTCTTTGTTCGGTTGTTCAAAAGAAAAGCCCAATGATGCCATTGTAACATTTCCCGAAGATGTTTCTGCCATTGCTGATTTCAAGTGTGTTTGTTCAACCGACCATGAAACAGAGTTTGTTATAGAAAATGATGAGGCAAAAGCATTATATACATACATAATGGAGCAATGGGAAAAAGCAGAACAAACGGAAATTGACAGAACCGAGCAAGATTGCATTTATCTTTCTTTCCAAGACGGAGAGCCTTTGTTTGTTTTGAGTCAAGAACCCAAAGCAGAAATATCCGATGCTCTCGCAGTATCAGATGAGCATTATTACGGTGTTTTTTTGATTCACGAAAATGACTATATGGTCTTTACCGCTATGCCGATGACCTCTTTCCAAAAATATTATAAAATGCCCGAAGGCACGTATGATAAAATTGCCGAGTTAGTAAAAAAGTAACCTATAAAACAGCAAAACACCCTATGACTTTTTACGGTCATAGGGTGTCTTCATTTTTTCATTTGTCGTAAATTTTTCGTAAATCGGTTTTGACAGGATTTCAAAAACCCTGTAATACCGCTATTTTACGGCATTTTACTTATCGATACTCTTCATTGTGGGGAAGAGCAAAACGTCGCGGATAGCCTGCGAATCGGTGAGGAGCATACACATTCTGTCGATGCCGTAGCCGATACCGCCCGTGGGGGGCATACCGAGCTCAAGCGCGTTCATAAAGTCTTCGTCGGTGGTGTTTGCTTCCATATCGCCTGCGGCAAGCTGTGCCTCCTGCGCCTTGAAGCGTTCGCGCTGATCGATCGGGTCGTTAAGCTCGGAGTACGCGTTTGCCATTTCCCAGCCGTTCATAAAGAACTCGAAGCGTTCCACGTATTCGGGATTTTCGGGCTTCTTCTTGGTGAGCGGCGAGATTTCGATAGGATGGTCCATTACGAAGGTAGGCTGAATAAGGTGCTCCTCTACGAATTCCTCGAAGAAGAGGTTGAGAATATCGCCCTTCTTATGACGGGTTTCGAAGTGAACGCCCTTTTCGGTTGCGATGGCACGAGCCTCCTCGAGAGTCTTGATTTCGTTGAAATCGACGCCCGAATACTTCTTGACGGCATCAACCATCGTGATGCGCTCGAAGGGCTTGCCGAGATCCATTTCGATACCGTTGTAAACGATGGTGGTGGTACCGAGAACCTCCTGCGCTACGTGGCGGAACATATTTTCGGTAAGGTCCATCATTCCGTGGTAGTCGGTATACGCCTGATAAAGCTCCATAAGGGTAAATTCGGGGTTATGGCGGGTATCCAAGCCTTCGTTACGGAAAACTCTGCCGATTTCATATACCTTTTCCATACCGCCTACGATAAGGCGCTTAAGATAAAGCTCGAGCGAGATACGAAGCTTGAAATCCTCGTCAAGTGCATTGAAGTGTGTTTCGAAGGGTCTTGCGGCCGCGCCGCCCGCATTCGAAACGAGCATAGGAGTTTCGACCTCCAAAAAGCCCTGTGCATCAAGGAAACGGCGGATTGTGCTTATGATCTTCGAGCGCTTGATAAAGGTATCCTTAACCTCGGCGTTCATTATAAGATCGACGTATCTCTGACGGTATCTCGTATCGGTGTTGGTGAGGCCGTGATATTTTTCGGGAAGAATCTGCAGGCTCTTCGAAAGAAGGGTTATCTCTGTTGCGTGGATAGAGATTTCACCCGTTTTGGTGGTGAATGCAGTGCCGGTTACGCCGACGATATCGCCGATATCGAGCTTTTTGAAGCCCTGATATTCGTCAACGCCGATGCTGTCGCGTGCGACGTAGCACTGAATACCGCCCTTGAGGTCCTGCACGTTGCAGAACGACGCCTTACCCATAACGCGCTTCGACATAAGTCTGCCCGCTACGGTAACGGTCGCGCCCTCGAGAGAAGCATAATTTTCCTTGACATCCGCGCTGTGATGCGTAACCTCAAACTTGGTTATAACAAAGGGGTCCTTGCCCTCTGCCTGAAGATCCGAAAGCTTCTGGCGGCGTACCGCGATAAGCTCGTTTATATTCTGCTCGGGAGCCGAGCCGTTCTTGATTTCTTCGCTCATAGTTTTTATGCCCTTTTATTTGGAAATATTGGTAATGGTATACTTGACAACGCCCATCGGAGTTTCAACGTTTACGCTGTCGCCCTTACGCTGACCGATAAGAGCCTTGCCAAGAGGGCTGTCATCGCTGATAAGTCCCATAATAGGATCTGCTTCCGCGGTGGAAACGATCTTGTATTCGCTTTCTTCATCGGTATCGATATTGTGAACCGCTACCTTGTTACCTACGTTTACCTTATCGGTGCCGAGCTCTGCATCGTCGAGAACTATCGCGTTTTCGAGAGTAGCCTCCAAATTAGCGATCTTGCCTTCGATCTCCGCCTGCTCGTTCTTTGCTTCATCGTATTCGCTGTTTTCCGAAAGGTCGCCGTATGCTCTTGCCTTCTGGATAGCCTGCGCAACCTCTTTACGCTTTACTGTTTTAAGATACTCGAGCTCCTGCTGAAGCTTTTTAAGTCCCTCGTGGGAAACGATGATCTGCTTTGCCATTGGTTTGTTCTCCTCTTTTTATATGTGAAATTATTATACTTATTTTTCGCGCTTAATTTGTCGCATTAAGAAGCGCAAGAGCCTGCTCTAACTGTATATCCTCTTCTTTCGGCATTTTGAAGAAGCGGACGTCCCATTCCTCCGAAAGCTCGATTTCATAATCGGGCTTGATTCCGACCTTATCGTAGCTGACGTTCGAGGGCGGGTTATAAAACGCGCTTGAAAGCTTCAAGGTGCTTCCGTCGATAAGATAGCGCGTCGTTTGCATGGTGCCCTTGCCGAAGGTTGTCGTTCCTATAATATCGGCAAGCTTATAATCGCGCAGTGCCGCAGTGAAAAGCTCTGCCGCCGAAGCGGTTCCCTTATTGCAAAGCACCGCCATTTTGCCCTTGATACAATTAGCATCCGAGTTCTGCGTTTTCGTGTTACCGTCCTTATCGACGATATTGATTATCGGACCCTCGGGCAGAAGAAGGTCGAGCACGTCGCATATTTCGCCGAGATAGCCGCCCGAATTGTTGCGGACGTCGAAAACGAATTTATCGCAGCCTTCGCTTTGAGCCAGCGCGAGCTTTTTTGTAAATTCCTCGGAAACGGTTTCGTCCGCAAACGAAAGGATACGGATAAACGCGACGTTGTTATCGAGCTTTTCATAGAAAATATTTTCGCTTTCAACAGCCTGACGCACGATTTTAAAATCGTGCTCCTCACCGTCGCGAAGCACCGTTACGCTAACCTCGGTGCCCGCTTCGCCGCGGACCGAATCGAGAAGCTCGTAATAGGTTTCTTCGCTCGAAACGATACCCTCTGCCTTTATTATAACGTCTCCCTTTTTGATACCTGCCTTTTCAGCGGGCGAGTTCGGGATAACGCCGAAGATATAAACGCCCTCGGTATCGACGTCAAACGTTGCGTGGACGCCGATGCCGACAAAATCGCCGTCGGCTGAATCGATAAGCGAAGCATATTCCTCCGCAGTGAGATACTGCCCGTAATCGTCGGCAATGCTCACAACGAGAGATTTATAAAGGTTTTCCCAAACCGCGCTTTTATCGTACTCGTGGATATAATACCCCTCGATCATCGCGATCATCTGCGCAAGCTTGGTATATTTCTCCGATTCGCCCTCGGTAAGCCCGATAAAATCGCTATACTCGCTGTATTGCGTTGAATCGAGCCTTATTTCGTTTATTTCCTGCTTGTGCTTGATTTCGGAATAGGAATAAACCGAAACGAAGGTAACGATGCAGACGAGCAGCGAAATAATCAGGCAGGCGAATGGAGTTATTCTTCTTTTGAACATCAAGTGCCTTCTTTATTTGTTATAGGTCTTTTTGGTATAATATCCGTTGGGAAGATACTTATTCGGGTCTGCATACTGACCGCCTTGGGGATGGCTTTCGTTATTATTGATAACACCGAAATGCAGGTGGTAGCCTGTCGATCTGCCGGTCGTGCCGACGTATGCGATGACCTGTCCCTTTTTGACGTGGTCGCCCGCCTTGACGTGATAGGTAGGCTTGCCGTTATCGCCCTTATAGGGAAGGTTGCCGTTTTTACCGCTGTTATCTATATGCGCGTAAAGCGAGGAAATGCCGTCGCCGTGATATACTATAATGCATTCGCCGTAGCCGCCGTACTCTTGAGCCTTTGTTACCACACCGTCCGCAACCGCGAGAATGGGGGTTCCGCGCGAGCAGGCGATATCTATGCCCTTGTGGAATTCGGTGGTGGGCTTGCCGAACGGATCGTTACGCCAGCCGTATTGGCTGGTAACGCGGTATGAGGAGGTCTTTACCGGCCAGCCGAACGGAGAATCCATCGAATACATCTTCTTGCGTTCTTCCTCAAGCTTGGCTATTTTCGCCTTAATCTCCTTGATCTGCACGTTCTTTTCGCCGAACTGATCCGAAAGCTCTGCGGAATTGAGGTTCAATTCCTCGGCAATCGTTTCGAATTCGGTTATCTTTTGCTCTCTTTCAAGCTTAGAGCGGTTGAGCTCGGTGAGATATCCGTCGTATTTCGATTGCGTTTCGGAAAGCTCTGCATCGAGCGCCTCGAGATCGGCAATCGAAACCTCGATTTCCTTCAAAAGCAGATTTGCGGCATTCATTATATCGTTGAAATGGTCGCGCTTTGTGAGATAATCCGAAATACTGTCCGCCGAGAAAAGCAGCTCGAAGGAATTTACGTTGCCGTTTTCGTATATAAACTGCATAAGCTTTTTATACATCGAAAGACGGTATTCGTAGTCCTCCTCGATAATCGCCTTTTCGGTTATTACCTCGGCGCGCTTGGCATCATAGGATTCCATAATCGCGTTGTTTATGGTTATCTCGATATCAAGCGCCTCGATCTCTGCCCAATACTGCGCCAGAAGCTCTGCTGTCTGTCCCGATTGGTTTTCGATAGAGGATATGTTCTTGGATATCTCGGCAAGCTCGTTTTGCAGCTTTTTGAGCTCGTTCTGATATTCCTTTATTTCCCTTTCGACGTCGAAAATCGTTCTCGCCTCAACCGTTTCGTTGCAGGGCATCGAAAATGCCGTTGCCGCAAAAACGATCATAAGCGAAAGAATGAAAATCAACGCTCTTTTTACTGTTTTTAACATCAAATATTCTCCTTAAATATACAGGGGAACGGTTTTTATGCCTTGAGATACTTCTTGAGCGAAATGCTCGAGGAAACGATACCCGCAAAAAGACCTATCGCAAGGAAGCCGACTGCAACGATGAGCGAATATTCCTCCCAGAAGGGCGCGGAAATGATAGCGCTTGTGCCGCTTGTGCCGGTCGCCGAGGAAATGATATCCTTGAGCAGATATTCATAGAGATAAAATTCAATACCGAAGGAGATCGCCGCAGAAAGCACGCCGATGATAATGCCTTCGACAAGGAACGGCATACGGATAAACGCCTTTGTAGCACCGCAGAGACGCATAAACTTGATTTCGTTTCTGCGCGCGAAAACGCCGAGCTTGATGGTGTTCATAATAACGAACAGCGAGATAAGAAGGAATATCGCCATAAGCCAGAGTCCCGCTATGTAAAGCGTGTTTTTGATGCTCATAACGTTGCCGTAGAGCTCGATATGGTCCTTGATATCCTCGGTCTTAACGGCATCGTATTCACTGCCGTTTGCGTCGGTAAGTGTTATCGAGTCGATTTGGTTCTTTACTCTCGATACGGCGTCGAAATCCGAAAGGTTGATAAAGGTGATCCTGTAGCTTCCGCGAAGAGGATTATCGTGAGTCGAGCTTGTTATACCGAGATGACTGCCCTCGTCGTGCTCGCCGTCGTGGCTGTCGCCCAATGCGTCCACCCAAGCCTCGCCCTTATACATTTCCTTAAAGATTTCATAGTGCTCGTCGGGAGAGATATATTTGAAATTATCGCTTTTCGGTACCGGATTTTTATCGTCCTTTGCCCATTGCGATTTGTCCCAATCGACAATATTCGCTTCGTCGCATATCTCGGCAAGCTTTTCGCCGATTTCGATAATTTCGTTTTCGCCGTAGTTCTTGTCCATCATAATCTCGATAACGTTGAGATTATCGATAGCGTTGAAGTTGCGGTCGATGGTATCGATGGTGAGATAAAAGGTTCCTACAAGTATCATACAGGCGATAAGAACGAGCAGCGAAGCGGTCGTCATAACGCTGTTACGGAAGATACCCTTTATACCCTGACCGATATTGTAAAAGATAACGCTCAGCTTCATTCTAAAAAGTCGCCTCCGATCTTATCGGATACGACAGTGCCGTTTTCGATCCGAATTACTCTTTTTTTGTATTGCTGAATAATATTCATATCGTGCGTAACCACGATAACCGTCTTGCCGAGCTTGTTGATCTTCACAAGAAGCTCCATAATGCCCTCGGTAAGATCGGTATCGACGTTGCCCGTCGGCTCGTCGGCAATAATAGTATCGGGGTTGTTCACAAGCGCACGCGCAAAGGCAACACGCTGCTTTTCGCCGCCCGAAAGCTGATCGGGGAAGGAATCGCTTTTATGTCCCAAGCCGACCACGTCCAAAAAGAAGGGGACGCGCTTTTTGATAAGCGAGGGCTTCGCGCCGACGACGCGCATCGCAAAAGCGACGTTTTCATAAACCGTCATTTTATCGAAAAGCTTGAAATCCTGGAAAACGACGCCCATAGTGCGACGAAGCTTCGGAATTTTTCCCGAGCGGATCTTTTCGAGATTGAAGCCGTTTACCTCGAGTCTGCCCGAGGAAACGCGCTCCTCGCAGATAAGCAGCTTTGTGAGCGTGGTTTTACCCGCGCCCGAATGACCGACGAGGAAAACGAATTCGCCGTCGTCGATCTGCAACGAAACGTCGGAAAGTGCGGCGTTGCCGTTGCTGTATTCCATTGATACGTTTTCAAATTTAATCATATAAGCTCCGAATTAATAAATAGAGGGCTTGCTGATAAGATACTTCTTAACCATAAGTGCAACCTTGAAGGTGATTGCATGCTCGAATTCGCGCAGATCGAGACCTGTAAGCTTCTTGATCTTTTCGAGACGGTAAACGAGGGTATTACGGTGCACGAAAAGCTTTCTCGAGGTTTCCGAAACGTTCAGGTTGTTATCGAAAAATGCGTGAATGGTCTGGAGAGTTTCTCTGTCGAGGCTTTCGAGCGAGCCGCGCTTGAATACTTCCTGAAGGAACATTTCGCAAAGAGTCGAGGGGAGCTGGTAGATAAGTCTGCCGATACCGAGGCTTTCATAGTTGATAATGTTCTTTTCGGTATCGAATACCTTGCCGACCTCGAGGGCAACCTGTGCGTCCTTATAGGAACGCGCAAGTTCTTTTACGTTGGTAACGACCGAGCCGATACCGATATGCACCTTGAGATAGAATTCCGCCTGAACGGTATCGACGATGCTTCTCGCGATAAGCTCGAGTGCGCGGGGGTCGGTAGCGGATTTAAGCTCCTTAACAAGAACTATATCCGATTCGCCTACGTTGATAACGTAATCGTGAGCTTTGTCGGGGAACATATTCTGAATAACGTCATAAGGGATAATTTCGCCGGTATTCATAAAGCGGATAAGAATAACGACGCGGTTTACCTCGCTGTCAAAGCGAAGCTCCTTGGATTTTATATAAATATCGCCGGGGAGAATATTGTCGAGAATGATGTTTTTGATAAAGTTGGTCTTGTCGTATTTTTCATCATAGAGAGTTTTGATATTGGAGAAGGAAACCGAAAGAAGCGCAGAAATGCCCTTTGCGGTATCGTCTCCGCCCTCTACGAAAACTATATATTCGATTCTTGCGTGCGAGCCGATGGGACGGTAGGTATATTCACCGATAACCAAGGTTTCGTAGCTATAGGAAAGCTCATCGAGAATGTCCTTGTGAACGTTACCGATTTTCGAAAGCTGACTGCAGGCGATAACAACGCCCTTGTCGTCGATTATACCGATTTCGCGGTCGACCGCTTCTCTCATCTGATAAATCAAACCCTGAAACAACTTGTTACTCATTTTGCATCTCCTTTTATTTGAAGCTATATTATATGCGCAACTTTATACACAATAATTTTATAACAAATTTAGCAAAAATGCAAGTCTTTTTATAATAAAATGTCAAAAAATTTGAAGGAAATTTGTGTAAAATGCCGCTTTTTTCGTCATATAAGGCATTTTGCACAAAAGAGACGCGGATTTTATTGCATCACGGCGCTCCTTATTGCAATTTTTTATATCGCCCGCGCTTGACAAAAATGCGCGACAGGTGTAAAATAATGCCATAAAAAATACATAAGGAGTTTATTATGAATCAGAACAACACCCCCGAGCAGAACAACGCTCCCAAGGCAAACGCGCTCGACGCCATCGTTAATCTCGTTATAAAAATTCTCCCCATCGTCGTTATCGTTTTCGTCGGTCTCGGTGCAACCAGCCTGCTTTATTATTTTATCGGCGCGCTCGTTAACTCGTTCGGTCTCTACGGCTCGTTCGGCTCGTTTATCACCTACATCGCTACCGGCTTCTCCTCTTTTGCAAAATATTTCTTCTATGCAATCGTTACCGCAGGTATCTACAAAATCGCAAAGAAATAATCATTGCTTCCCGACCGTTCGGTCGGGATTTTTTTATTGACAAACGCCCCCTTTGATGATATAATACATTTAACACATAAGTTAAATGTTAAGGGGCGTGATGTGATTGGCAATTCAAAGCACCTTGAAAGCGCTTGCCGACCCGATAAGGCGCGAAATACTTAATATGCTCAAGGGCGGGAGTATGTCGGCGGGCGATATTGCCGAAAAGTTCGATATTTCATTCGCCGCGATCTCGCGTCATCTTTCGGTTTTGAAGGAAGCCGACCTTATACGCGACAAGCGCGACGGAAAATATATAATATACGAGCTGAACGCAACCGTGCTCGAGGAAATTATGCTCTGGATATCCGATATACGAGGTGATAAGAATGATTAGAAGAAACAAAATAAGCCTTATCCTTGCTTCCCTGCTCACCCTCTCGCCGATAATCGCAGGGGTGGTTCTGTGGGACAGACTTCCCGAAAGTATGCCGACACACTGGGGCATAAACGGCGAGGCGGACGGATATGCCTCCAAAACCTTCGCGGTTTTCGCACTGCCGTTGATACTGCTCGCGTTTATGTGGCTCTGCGTATTTTTTACCACGCTTGACAAAAAGAACAAGGACCAGAACGAAAAGGTTTTGGGCTCGGTCGTCTGGATAGTTCCGCTGTTATCCTGCGTCGTCTCCGCCGCATCCTACGTCGGTGCTCTCGGTTACAAATTCAGCAGTGCGCGAATCATACTTTCCGCCTTTGCGCTGATGTTCATAGTTATCGGCAACTATATGCCCAAATGCAAGCAAAACCGCACGATCGGCATAAAGATAAAGTGGACGCTCGAAAGCGAGGAAAATTGGCTCCGCACCCACCGTTTTGCAGGAATCGTTTGGTTCGTTTCGGGGATTTTTATGATATTTTGCCTGCTCCTGCCCGAAAATGCCGCGTTTATCGTCTCTCTCCCAATATTGCTTGCCGTCGTCGGCGCTCCGATAATATATTCCTACCTTCTTCATAAAAAAGGTATTTAAACAACAAAAAGCTTCGCCTCAGGTGCTTAGTAAAAAGCTGCCTTTGGCGAAGTATTTTTATTTTGAATTATTTGGCTTTTTCTGCGATTTCCGCAATCGTTTCAAAGGTTACCTTGAATTCGTTATCGATAAGCTCGACAGACGCTATCGATGCAATTTCGTATAACGAATACCCTTCCGCTGTGTTCGACTTGTAACGCACAACACCGAATCCGTGAATAGCCGCACCGTTTTTATCGAGCAGATCGCAAAGATAATTTTCGGAATCAAGCTTCAGATAATACCATTCGTCGTCTTTGGTGCAAAAGCCTTGGGATAGGAACTGCGAGATAATTTCTTTTTTGCTTTCGGAAATCACTATAGTTTCGTCGTTCCCAAGCACACCCGTAAAGGTTACGAAGATATTATCGCCCGATTTTTTTATTTCTTTTATCTTGGCAGATTTGTTTTTCAGCTCTGAAGAAAGTGTTGTGCCGCTTATCGTTATTTCTGCCTTTGTGCCCTCGGACAGCACAACCCTAACGCCCTCAATATCGGCTTCCTGCTTCGCTCCGAAAAAGTCGTCTGCGGTTATCTTTGCTTTTCCTGCGGGAAAATGCGTGGAATTATAAATCGGTCCGCAAAAGCGGAAATCATTTGCCTTCCAAATGCCGTTTTCGTAAACAAAATCAACGTAATTATACATCACGTTGTCTCCGACGTGTCTGTAATTGGGCTCGGGAACGTGGGTGTCGTAGTTGATGAAATATACGGGGTATGCGTATCGAACGATACCTTTTTCGCGTGAAAGTATTCTACCTGCTTTCAAATCCGCCGCAACGTGCATCGTCAAGGGCTCGTACCTTGTCCTGTAGAGCTCGCCGTCCTTTAGATATATCGGGCAGGGCTCCTCGAGATTAAAAGCAAGTGCGATAAAATCCTTGGAAAGATATTTTTCCAAAACAGAGTTTATCTGGTTAACGTCGTTTTTGAATTTTATATCCGAAATATTTTTCGGCTCCGAAATCTCGATAACCTTTGAGTGATACGGCAGTTGAGATGCGGTGATTCCGCCCTCGGGCATTTCATAGTTCAAATAGTCAGGAAATCCGTAAAACTCCTTTGCGATATCAACTAACTCGAAATAAAGCTTGGATGCCAAAATAAACGCTTCATCATCTGTTATTTCAGATGCATTTGTAGATATATTTTTCGTGTCGTAGGATTTCAATATCGTATCGGTACTTAAGGAAATGATTGCAGCTGACGATTCTTCGGATTGCTGCGGTTCGGAGCTTTCCGCCGTGCTTACAGTCGTGCTTTCGACACAAGCACAAAGAGACAATAAAAGTGCGGCAACGAGCAAGAATATCATTGTCTTTTTCATATTTTTCCTCCTGTTGATCATCGTCGAATATAGCACCTACAATTTAATTGTAATTTTTAGGGGGGGTAAGTCAATACGCAAAATACAAAAACAACAGCACTCCAAAATGTTCAATATTACCAAAAGCGATAAAAAGAGAGATGCCGATTAGCAGGCATCTCTCTTAATGTTAATTACTTCTTTTTTCTTGTGAAGAACACTGCCGCGCCTACTGCGAGGAGTGCAACGACTGCGGAGATAACGATAACGAGAATATCTCCCTTACCGAGTCCGCCCTCGCCGTTATCGGCTTCGCTCGGAGTTTCGTCAACCGCGTTGCCGACGGTAATGGTGGTAGGCTGGGTATAGATAACGTATTCGGACTTAGCGGCGGTTTTTGCCTTATAGCCGTAGATAACGGTCGCATTGCCTTCCTTTAAGCCCTTGATCGTTCCGTTTTCGATGCTTATGCAATCGCCGCCCGAAATCACCTTGACGATAAGCTCGTCGCCCTTGATTTCGACCTCCTCGTTGCCGTAGGTAACGTATTTAACGCCCGCGCTTGCATTGTCGCCGAGGATAACGCTGTTGGTTTCTACCTTAAGATACTTCGCCATTTTGGTTACCCACTGCATATCGTCGGTGGTAACGCCGTCGCAGCCCGAAAGGAACGCGCCGTTATTGCTCGATGCAACGTAGGTCCAGGGCCATACGGTCATACCTCTGTCGGTAGCCGCCTGAGTATAATAAATGGTTACAACGCCCTGAGAAGCATTGATCGTGCTCTTGAAGTTCTGAGCCGCGGAAAGCGAGGGGTAAAGCGCTTCGAGAGCATCCTCGGGAGTAGAAGAGTTGCCCGAGGGACCGTGGAGATAGCCTGTGGACATACCGGGGATCTGAGCCTGCGTCTGTGTGAGGAAGCCGGTGTTGAAGGAAATGACGTCGACCTTGTCCTCCATACCGTATTCTTTAATAAGGTCGCAGGTGGTCTTGATGTTAAGCGCGTTGCCGCCCTTGAATTCAACGAATATCTTGCAATCCTTATCCTTGAACTCCTCGAAGACCTCCTTGAGCGTAGGTACCTTTTCGTCGGTAACGCTGCCGTTCTTCGCCTTGATGTTGTATTGCTTGATTTCGGCAAGCGTCATCTGGCTTACCGTGAGATTGCCGGTATAATTGGTGGTACGGTTGATCGTGTTGTCGTGCATTATAACGATTTCGCCGTCCTTGGTGATCTCAACGTCCACCTCGAAAACGTCCGCGCCGTTTTCATAAGCCTTGATAAAGCCGCTGAGAGTATTTTCGGGCGCTTGACCGGGGTTGCCGCGGTGGCCGATCATAACGGGGGTTCTCGTCATCGTATTTTTCTCGAGATAGCCGTTGATTACCTCGGTGAGCTTGTCTGCCTTCTTTGTGATAATGCCGTTTGCGCCGGAGGTTACCGCGCGGAGAGCCTCTGCGGTGTATTCCTCGCTTGTCGGGTCGGCATCAACCGTTACCCATACTGCAACCGCGAGCTCCTGAAGCTCATCGACTACCGCGTAGCTTGCGTCCTTGCTCGAAATAACGCAGAAGGTAGCGGGCGCCTTGCGGATATCGCGGCGAAGAACGTCCGCAACGTCGGAATTAAATTCTCCCTCGGGAATATCGATAATAAGTCCCGTGCGGACGAGCGACTTATTCGAGCGTATGTTGTTAAGCAGCTTTGCATCGCGCGAGATAGCGTTTGCATCCTTCATCTGCGATGCGTTCATTGCAGAGTTCAGCTTCTTAACGTCGTCCTGAGTTTCAAGCAGGAAGGTAGGAAGCACCTGATTTTCGAGACACTTTTCGGTAATAGGCTTAAGGTCCTCGAAATCGCTTACCTTGATAAGCACACTGCCCGCGCCTGTGGCGGAAATATTTTCGAGTGCGGTTGCCGAGTCAAGCGCTTCTACGTTTGCGATCGGGTTGATAAGGTTATTTTCCTGATGCGCGTTATTGATAAGGTTGAGGAAGCGCTTGGGTCTTTCGGGAGCGGCGCTCTGAACGGTAACCTTAATGCTCTTAACGGCAACCTTGCCGTAGTTCATCGTGATACCGATCTGTCCCTTTTCGTAAAGGGGTGCCTTGATACCGAGAACGGCATTGGAAATGTGCATTTCCTCGTTGCCGTTGATATTATATTGAATATTCTTTTCAAACGCCTTGATATTAAGGGTGTTGAACTGTGTTTTAAGCGATGCGATATCGCCGCTTGCGGTGCTTGCAACGTTCCAGTTGTTCGCGCTTGTACGCTCGGCAAATTCGATACCGTTTGCAGCCGTAGTGTTTTCGCGCACACACATGTGGTAATAGGGATAATAGCTCTTGTTTTCGTTCTGGATACGGTAAACAAGACCGAACCAGCGAGAATTATTGGTGGTTTCGAGCATCTTGATATCGGCGCTTATCGAATAATCGCCGAAATCGCCGAGCCAGGCAGGAAGCATAAGACGAACGTAATCGTGAGCCGTCGTGCCCATAACCAAGCAACCGTCCGCAAAGCTGTAATAGCTATCCTCGACCGAAGTAACGAAGCCGTCGTCCTTGAGCTGCTTTATATTATCGTATTTCGAAAAATCAGCCTCGAAAAGAACGTATTCGGTTTCGCTCTTTTCCTTTGCAACGACGTAAACGTTAAGGGTATCGCTGCCCTTTTTAACGCTGTAAGCGGTAACACCCTTTTCGGTCGGCTTTGCGGAGGTGCATTTTACACCGTCCTTGTACCATTCCACCTCTACCGCAGCTCCCTGTGTGGAGAAGCGAACGAGATAGTTCGAAAAATCAACGGTATCGCCGACGTTTGCGGTGATAACGGGATTGGTGTGAGTGATAATAGTCTTTTCTCCGGCAGCGTTTGCTGTAAGAAGAGCGGAGCAAAGGGTTACTATCATCAAAGATGCCAATAATACGGAGAAAAATCTTTTCATAACAGTACCTCAATTTTGTTTTCTGACAGTTTTATATTCATCATAAAAACGGTAATATTTACATCTGCCGTTGCCGTTCGAAATAAAATCAACCATTTCGTCCTCATCAAGCAGTGCATCGCAGATAAGCTCGCCCGTTTCCTCGTCGATACGGGCAAATTCGCAGGTTTCGCAAAGAATATCAATATTCATAATCGACACAGCTTCTGCTTTCGCGGGTTTTCTTTATAAATTCGACAACCTCGAGATGCAAGGGATGGGTTGCATATTCTTGCAAGCCCTCGAAGCTTTCGAATTCGGTTGCAAGCACAAGATCGTAATTGCTTTGATCGGCTCTTGCTGAATTGAGTTTTACCTCGGAATTTATAAGCGAGGGCACCCTGCCCTGCAGGTCGGAGAGCATTTCCGCCGCGATGATCGCGTTTTCCTGCTTGGTTCTTCCGTCCGCCTCGGGAAGAAATTTAAACATAACGATATGCTTTACCATTATTCGAATTTTCCCTTCAGAGTATTATCGATATCGGCATTACCGCCCTTTACGACGGCATACCAGATATAGCCGTCCTTTTCGGTGAACACCGCGGTCTTCAGAGGCTCGGTATCCATTGTGGGATATGCCTTTGCGTTCTGAATCTTGAGGTTGATTCTCGCCTTTAAGAAGAGCATAAATTCCTCGGTGTTCGCGCCGTCCTTCATTTTGAAAATGCCGAATTCGCAGGGCTTTATGGGCTTGGATTCATCGATATAAACGGTATAAGCCTCTACCTCGGAAAAGTTCGGAACAGCCGCCGCATCGCCGTAATAGGAGCGGATAAGGTCCTCGTCGAGATATTCGCCGGCAACGGTGGAATCGGAATTATAAAGTCTGCCGCCCGAAAGCGAATACTTGGTGATAATCGCGTTTGCCTCTGCCTTTACGTCGAGCTCGACCTTCTTTTGCTCGTCTGCCGAGACTTCTCCGCTGAGCTCGGTATCCTCCTTACCGCAGGAAAAGAGCGAAAGCGCAAGAATCAGCGCAACGGCAATCAACAAAAATCTTTTCATTGTGTGAATCCTTTCGTTTCAGTATATTATTACGTTAAATATAATACTCCATTTTCGCCCCTCTGTCAATGACTCTTTGATATAAAAGCAAAATTAATAAATCCATAATATTTTTGTTATATAATTCAAAAACATCTTTTATTTCGCAAAAAAATGTGTTATAATGTGTTCGACTATTAAAAAAGAGGAAGCTTTATGGTATTTTCGTCGCTGATCTTTATATTCGGATTTCTCGTATCGACGCTTTTCCTTTATTATATCGTGCCGAAAGCCGCACGAACTCCGGTCTTGTTCGTTGCCTCGCTTATTTTCTATGCGTGGGGCGAGCCGAAATACATATACCTTATGATCGTTTCGATCCTTATTGCGTATATCTTCGGCTTCTTTATCGCAAAATACCGCGAAACGAACAAAAGGCTTGCCAAGCTGTTTTTGACCCTTTCGCTTCTCGGCAATCTCTCGTTTTTGCTTTTCTTTAAATATTTCAACTTCTTTGCGGTCAATATCGGCTTCGATCCGATAAAGGACCTCGTGCTTCCCGTCGGCATTTCGTTCTATACGTTTCAGATAATGTCCTATTCGATAGACCTTTATCGCGGCGAGGTTCCGCCCGCACGGAAGTTCATCCCCTTCGGCACCTACGTAACCCTATTCCCCCAGCTTATCGCGGGTCCGATAGTTCGCTACAAGGACGTCTGCGATCAGCTCGAAAGCCGCAACGAAACGGTTTCCCTTTTCGCATCGGGCGTGAGCCGTTTTATAACCGGTCTTGCGAAAAAGCTTATTCTCGGTGATTCCGCCGCCGCGATAGCCGAATATTTCGAGCGTGCCTCGGAATTTGAGCCGAGCGTTCTCGGCACGTGGATGATAATGCTTTGCTATACCTTCCATATCTATTTCGATTTTTCGGGATATTCCGATATGGCTATCGGCTTGGGACGGATGTTCGGCTTCAAATTTGTCGAAAACTTCAATTATCCCTATATCGCAAGCAGTATCACGGATTTCTGGCGCAGATGGCACATAACCCTTTCGACATGGTTCCGCGAATACATATACATCCCGCTCGGCGGCAACCGCGTCGGCAAGGCGCACGGCTTTCTTAACCTTGCGACAGTATGGTTTTTAACGGGCTTCTGGCACGGCGCCGATTGGAACTATATCCTTTGGGGCGTTTATTTCTGGGTGTTCCTCGTTATCGAAAAGGCGTTTCTCGGCAAGCTTCTCAAAAAGCTTCCCCCTCTCGCACATATATACTCGCTCATAATCGTCGGCTTCGGCTGGATGATATTCTTCCACAGCGATCTGTCGCTTATCGCGCAATACGCAAAGCAGCTCGTCGGCATCGGCACCGCTTTTGCGGCGAGCGGCACGGGCTACAAGCTGCTCAGCCTGCTCCCATTTATTGCGGTCTGCGCGCTTGCCTGCACACCCTACCCCAAGCAGACGTTCGAAAGGCTCTGCACCCGTTTTCCGAAGCTGAATGCGGCAAAACCGCTTCTTCTTTGGGGGCTGTTCCTTGTATGCGTGGCATATATGGTCGATAACAGCTTTTCGCCGTTTTTGTATTACATCTTTTAAAAGGGGGTAATAGAAAATGTATAAAAAAAGCGAGCTTATAACAGTTGTTCTCTTCTGTCTGACG
>JAGBWF010000172.1 GCA_017629895.1 Clostridia bacterium | reverse complement strand
TAATTGCTGAATCGACGTTTTTGCCATGGGGATTACCGATTCAAAGCGGGACGCCATGTTCATATCGAGCGACGTATACTCACCTATAATGTTGCCCCAGTTGTATGCGTCTGCTATATCGAAGGTACGGGACGCGAAAATAAGATCGAGCATTTCACCCGATTCGTTATCGCGGGAATCGCGGTACTTGAGCTGAACGTCATAATATGCGGGGGTTACGTAACGCTTGGATTCCTTTGCAAGCGCGCTGATAACAAGACCGAGGTCGTCCAGATCGGGAGTGGTTGTGGGAATGTGCATAACGGTGTTATGTCCCGACTGTACGGTGTGATAATATCTGTCCTGAGTTTCGGTGTACTTGGGAATGGGAAGAATGCCGAACTCGTTTTCCATAACGCGAAATGACGCAGCGTTGAAAAGACCGCACATATAGAACAGCTCTCTGCCTTCGACGAATGCTTTGTGAACGGTTGCCTCCCAAACGTTCGTGTATCCCTTGTTTTCATACTTGGGAGTGTTGGCTACCATAACGACGTTTTCTTCGTTGTAGAATTCAAGAATATCGCCGAGGACGGTATAGGTTGCTTCGGGCTTCCTATCAACCTCAAGGTAAGGAAAATCGTTCGCATCCTTGCCCGAAACGCGCAAGCCCGCGCCGATAAGCTGGATAAAGACGTTATATCTTTCGGTGCCGAGCGCCCAGGTGTCGTTTTCGTCAAGGATACCGTCGCCGGTGGAGTCATAGGTAACCTGGTCCTTGCAGATTTCCTCGAACTTATCCATAGTCCACTTATTGTCGCGGACGAGCTGATAGAAATCCTCTTCGATGCCGAGCTTTGCTTTAAGGGTTTTGTTGAAAAGCACGCAGAAGGTGCCCTGATCGTCAAAGGTGTTGATATCGCCGCAAACAAAGAAGAGCTTGTCGCCGATGGAAAGGTCCTTAACGGCGTTCTGATCCCACCAGGGATGAGAAAGATCGATGGTAGAAATGGTGGTAAGGTCTACCTGCAGCTTTTCGGTCGCCATCTGAGACGCAGAGGTAACAGCGTCGAACACGATGTCGTAATAGTGGAGATCGGAGGCTACCTGATTTTTGATAATCGAGTTGTTGTATTGACCGATCGGGTTAAATTCACCGTTGATCTCAACGTTGTACATGCTTTCGATCTTATCGACAACGATTTTCTTGGCCTCGTCGACCGAAGAAGGATTTTCTTCGTCGTACATAATCTCGCCGGTATAGCCGAGAATAGAATTCGAGCCTTCGCCGAAATTATAGCAAAGTACGTTGATAACTCTGCCGCCGAGATCCTTGACCTCAACGGGAATGTTCATCGGATCCTCGGAATCGAATTGGCTCGCGCCTGCGGAAGACTCGTCGGCCGTTTCGGACGATCCGCAAGCCGCAAAGCCAAAAACAAGCATTGTCGCAAGCAGACAAACAAACAGCTTTTTCATTTTCTTTCCTTTCGGTTTTTACGGGTGCATAAAGCGCCGATAATATAATACTATGTATTATAACATTATATTCTTTAACTGTCAAGCGAGAAGACGAAACAATTCGATTGACAAATCGCCGCCTATGGTGTATAATCACACAATGTAAGAATATTGTTTTTTAAAAGGAGATGAGGTTTTGTCCTCTGCATTCAGAAATTTCTTCATAACCTTCGCGGTCTGCCTTTTGGTTTTCGGCTTCGTAGGACTTAAATTTATCTATCCGTGGGTGTCCGATATAGTCAACTTCAGCGATATGGGCACCGAGGAATCGACCGACGTCAGCACACCCTCTACCGAGGAAAGCGAGGGCGAGGAATCGACCGTTACCACCCCCGCAGACGATGAGTTCGACGAAAACGGCGACGTTTTCACCGCGGTCATTATGTGCGTTGATTCGAAGGGCGCACCGCTAAGCAGTGTATTTATCGACTCGAACGCGAAATCCAAGCAGTTTATTTATTGCCCTCTCGCTCCAACTCTTAAGGCTTATAACGAGGTCGGCGTTTTGCTTCCCCTGAACGAGCTTTTCGTTACGATGGACCCCAAATCGATCTGTCAGTCGGTTACCGCAATGACGGGCATCGAAACCAAATACTGCCTTAGCTTCACTCGTGAGGATATGGCAGAGCTTGTCAGCCTTATCCCCGGTGCGAGCGTAACGCTCGGCGAGGATATCATCATCGTCAACCCGCTTTATGCCGATTATATCCCCGTTTTCGGTCAGCCCTATCCCGACGATTATTACATCACCATCTCGAACGTTGACGGCAAGGTTCTTCTTGGCGAGGAGCTCAGCGGAAAGACCAAGCTCGAATGGCTGCTCGAATACAATCCCTCTCCCAACGGTGCGGAATACAACGCGCTCTATACCCTTATCGCGAAATCGCTTCTTAAGCAGTTCTTTGCGAACGAGGACGCTATGAAGAGCACCGAAACGATGGCTCGTCTTCTCGCGATGTGCGACACCAACCTTACTCTCGACGCGGCAAGCGGACATCTCGAAACTATCTTCTCCTACGATAATTTCCGTGTTCACGAAACCACCTATCCTTCGACCTGGGAGTCGGCAATAGTAAAGCTCCGCGAGCTCGACGGAAGCTACAACAAATAACCGAGGCAAAAAATGAAAAAGAACTATTCTCCCGCTACAAAATGTATACATTCGGGCTATGAGCCCGCAAACGGCGAGCCTCTCGCGCTCCCGATATATCAAAGCACCACCTATTCCTATTCCTCTCCGACAGAAATCGGCAAGCTCTTCGACCTCACCGCAGACGGACATATGTATTCCCGCATATCCAACCCTACCGTCGCATGCGTCGAGGAAAAGATCGCCGATCTTGAGGGTGGCATAGGCGCGCTCTGCACCAGCTCGGGACAGGCGGCAAGCTTCCTCGCTATTGCGAACATCGCCTCCGCAGGCGACCATATTCTCGTTTCCTCGAAGATCTACGGCGGCACCACGAACCTCTTTAACGTAACCCTCCGCCGCTTCGGCATCGATTGCACCTTCTTCGATCAGGATATTCCGAACGACGAGCTGAAGGAGCTCATTCAGCCCAATACCAAGCTTATTTTCGGTGAAACCATCGCAAATCCCGCACTTTCGGTTTTCGATACCGAAAGAATCGCCGCCGTTGCTCACGAGGCGGGCATTCCTCTTATCGTGGACAACACCTTCGCGACAGGTGTGCTCTGCAGACCTATCGATTTCGGCGCGGACATAGTCGTTCTTTCGACAACCAAATATATGGACGGACACGCCGTTCAGCTTGGCGGATGCGTCGTAGACAGCGGCAACTTTGACTGGACTCAGAACGATAAATTCCAAGGGCTTTGCACTCCCGATGAATCCTACCACGGAATCGTTTATACCGAATCCTTCGGCAGACTCGCTTATATTACCAAAATGCGCGTTCAGCTTATGCGCGATTTCGGTGTATACCCCACGGCGCAGGCGGCGTTCTTGCTCGATTTGGGCATGCAGACTCTCGACGTGCGCCTTGCACGCCACTGCGAAAATGCGCTTACCGTCGCAAAGTATCTCGAGGACAGCGGCTACGCGGAATACGTTAACTATGCAGGCCTCGAAAGCAACAAATATAACGCTCTCGCAAAGAAATATCTTCCCAAGGGCTGCTGCGGCGTCGTTTCCTTCTGCATAAAGGGCGGCAGAGAAAGAGCCGAAAGGTTTATGAACTCGCTCACTCTTTTCGTGAACGCGGTACACGTTGCAACCGTTCATTCCTGCGTGCTTCACCCCGCAAGCTCGACACACCGTCAATTAAGCGATGAAATGCTCGTAAAGGCGGGCATAGACGGAGGTCTTATCCGTATTTCCGTCGGCATCGAGGACATAAACGATATACTTGACGATATCAAGCAGGCGTTCACGAAGGCTTTCGAATAAAAACTTTTGTTATTTTATTCAAAACCCGCGATTATCCTATTGAAATTCGCTTTTATTTGTGATATAAAGTAAGTAATAAATACGGAGGTGTTTACCATGGCATATTCTATCGTTAACGATACCTGCATCGGTTGCGGCACCTGCGAGGCTGAATGCCCCGTAAGCGCAATCACTGTCGGCGATGACGGCAAATACGTTATCGACGCAGATCTCTGCATCGAATGCGGCGCATGCGCAGGCGTATGTCCCGTTGATGCTCCTCAGGCGTAAATCAAAGGGCCTAAACCCGATAATGCGTTCATAGGTAGTTCCCTATGAGCGCATTATTGTTATTCCGAGCTTTTAACCCAAATCGTTTTTGTGATTTTCTCCGCATTTTCGCTATTTTTCGCGAAGTGCGAGGTTTAATATAAAGGGGGCGCAGGGCTGCCGTGCACACAAACAAAATTAATGCGAATATAGTTTTGAAGGAGCTTGACGGCGGCATCCGATTCGGAACCGACGCACTTCTTCTCGCCGATTTTGCATCGGGTATGCGCAAGGGGCTTTGTATCGACCTCGGCACAGGCTCGGGCGTTATTCCCCTGCTTATGCTCGCATCGGGCTGCAAAGCCGATTTTTGCGGACTTGAGCTTCAGCCCGAATATGCCTGCAACGCCGAGGACAACGCAAAAAGCAACGGCTTTTGCGAAAGGTTCAAGATCGTTTGCGGCAGTGCCGAAAACGCCCGCTCTCTTTTCGAAAGCGGATGCGCGGATTATATCGTAACCAATCCCCCGTATATGCGCGCCGACTGCGGTGCCGAAAACAAATCGACCGCACTGAATATCGCGCGGCGCGAAATCTCGGGCGGGATAGCGATGTTCTGCGAGGCTGCCTCGTGGTGCCTTAAAAGCGGCGGCTCGTTTTTTGCGGTATACCGCCCCGACAGACTTGTTAATCTGCTCTGCGCGATGCGGAGCAACAGAATAGAGCCCAAGCGTCTGCGCGCCGTCGTCGCTTCCGCTGGCTGCAGTCCCTCGCTTATACTCGTCGAGGGCAAAAAGGACGGCCGCGAGGGGCTTATTTATGAAAAAGACCTTATTATTTACAACGATCACACCCACACCTCTCAAACCGAGGAAATGAAAGAAATATACGGAAGATTTTAACCACTATGACAAAAAGAGCACTGGCGTTGATTTTAATAATCCTTACGCTTCTGCCTGCCCTTGCGATTGCAGGCGGTGTTCTTTTTGCGCCCGAAACGCCCTTTGCGAAGCAGGACGGTGAGCGCGAGGACGCGATAAAAGCCGCGCTCGGATTTGAGCTTCCGAAATCAACCGACTCCTCCGCACTGCCCGAGGGACAGCGGTACGTGGTTCAATTCAAAAAGAACGTTCCGCTTGCAAAAATAGAAGAGGTGCTCTTCGGTATACCTCACAGTCCGCTTGCCGAAAGCGAGCAAAGGCTTTTTGCCGTTTCCTCCGATGACGAGGAATTTTTCGCAAAGCGCGCCGAGCTTATCGACTATTACGAGCCCGATCTTCAGCGCGAATCGCTCGCGGCCACCAACGACCCGATAATGCTTCCCGTTTATGAATCGACGGGCATCACGCAGGTCTGGGACAGCACCAAAGCAAGCGAAAGCGTTATCGTCGCGGTGCTCGATACGGGTGTCGACCGCAGGCACGAGGACCTTGCGGGCATAAATCTTCTCGCCGGCTACGATGCCGTTACGAAAACCGCGGGCGTCGATATCGACAGCGCGGGGCACGGCACGGGAGTTATCGGAATTATCGCGGCTCAGGCGGATAACGGACTCGGCATTGCAGGCGTCGCACACGGAGTTACCGTGCTTCCCATAAAGGTTTCCTCGAGCAGTACTACCATATATTCCTCCGACCTTATCGCAGGAATACGCTTCGCGGCAGACGCGGGCGCAAAAATCATAAATATGTCGGTAGGCGGATATTCCTCCTCTTATGCAGAGCAGGAGGCTGTCAATTACGCCTATTCGAAGGGATGTATTCTTGTTTCGGCGGCAGGCAACGGCGGCAACCGCCCCTATGCCGACCAGAAGAGCTATCCCGCGTCCTACGATAACGTGATTTCGGTCGCATCCTGCAACGAAAACGGCGAAAGAAGCGATTTTTCGCAGTATAACGATGCCGTTGACGTTGCCGTAAACGGCGAAATGCTCGTTATGCCGTTTGTGGACGAGCTTGGCACTTCGGTCTACCGCACCGATTCGGGCACAAGCTATTCCTGCGCCATTGTAAGCGGCATAGCGGCTCTTGCCGCAACCCGAGCAGGCGAAGGCGTGCGATTCGGAAACGATGAATTCATCTCGCTTATTATATCCGCCTGCGGAAGCGCAAGAACCGACGAGCTGGGCTACGGCATTATAAACGCCTACGAAGCAGTAAGGCGTGCCGCCCTTCCGATAATCACAGGCGTTACCAACAACGGCGTTTACTCCGACAGCGTGCGCATCGGCTATAACCGCGGCGTTGCTTTCCTCGACGGCGAGCCGTTCGATGACGGAGAAAGAGTTATGGCAAACGGTCTGCATATTCTGCGCGTTACCGATGCCGAAAACGAAATACAGCTCAGCTTTACGCTCGATTACGATCCGCTTTCATACGAATACAAGGAATACGCCGCATTTTCCTGCTTTGAGTTCGACCGCGGCACCGCCCTGCTCGACGGCTTCCCGTATTCCTCGGGAGAAAGAATAACCTCTTCGGGCAGACACGAATTCCGACTCATAGGCGGCGAGGAAATTATCGAAAAAACGGTGTTTTTGCGCTATACTCTTCCCGAGGTACGCGGAATAGAGGACGGCGGATTTTATACAACTCCTATTGAAATAGCGATTATCGGCGAGGGCTACGCGTTGCTCGACGGTAAGGAAATATACGGAGAAGCGGCGGTTTGCGAAAGCGGAATACACACGCTTACTGTAAAAAGCCCCAACGGCGCGGTTTCGAAGGAATACAGCTTCGAGGTCAAGTTCGACAACGCAACGGTATACGATACCGATTATTCGGGCGGAATTGCCGCTATCGACGAAGAAAACGGTTATTTCTGTCTCTACGGCGAATCGCTCGTAGGCGCGCGCATCTACGATTTGAGCACGCCCGAGAAATACCTGCATTTTCTCCCGATAGGACAGGTTTACAGCCACAGCTTTACCGAAGAGCATCTTATCCTCTTTGGCGAGGGCGGAATATCGATTATCGACAGAAATAACGCGCTTTTCGGCTTTGATGCGGTAGAACAGCTCGGATCGATCGGCGAAATGAGCTTTTATATCCCCGCAGACGATACCGTTTTCGGAGTCCGCGGCAATTCGCTTTACAAAATCTCGCTCGACGGCGTGATCGAGGAGCTAAAGCTTTTCGATTTCGAAATCGAACGCGCCTTTTATTCCGAAGGACTGCTTTGTATCATGAGCGCGAACGATGACCGAGTATATATTTACGATATCGCCTTCGATGCGCTTACTTCCTTTGAGCCCGACCTTCCGCACGAGGACCGTCCCGCCTGCTTCGGCGAGGGCTTCCTCGCAATCGGCAACACGCTTTGGGATACCGTAAGCGGTGAAAAGCTTCTCGATTTCTGCTCGACTTCCGCAGTGCGTATCGAAAACGGCTTGCTCTTTACCGATAACCGTATAATCGATATTGCTTCGGGACGCGAGCTCGGAAGCTTCTGCCATCTTGTTTCGGATATATGCGTTAGCGAAAACGGCGTTTATCTTTTCGGTGTCGAAAACGTTATGACTCACGTCGCGCTCGGCGCAGACGGCGTTTCGGCTTACGGCGCGGCAGAAAGAGTTACCGCCGCGATTTCCCTGCCCGAAGCGGTCAACCCCTACCGCACCGACGTCTTTTCCTCCGCGCGCGAAATTTTATCGGCAAAAACGGCGGGAAGCAATATATATTTCCTGATTTCCGACAGCAATAGGCTCTACGGCTTCAATTGCGCCACCTTCGACGAAACACCATCGATCGATCTGCGCTATACCCCCAAAGCTCTTTCGGCTTGCGGCGGATATATCGCGGTTTCTTTCGAAAACAGCAACAAGATTTTCCTCGCTCCGCAGGAGGATATCTCCTCGGGAGCATATATTTCCCTTCCCGATAAGGTCGAGTACGCCACCGTTGCAAACGGCAGAGTTTTCGCAATCTCGGACGGAAAAATCGCCTATTGCCGCACAGACGGAGGCGGTTATCTCCTCACCTCGCTTCAGGCAGACCTCATCGATAGCGACGGAGAGCGTATTTACGCGCTGTCCGAGGGTAAATTCACGGTTTATAATTCAAATCTTTCCGAAACGGCAAGTATTTTAACCGATGCAAAGGATTTCACGCTCGGCACGGGTATCGCTATCGGGGGCGGAATATACGATTTACTGCTCAACGCCGAATTTGCAAGGCTCGGCGAAGAGGTGCTTGCGCTCCGAAACGGAGTTATCGTTACCGAAAAAGGCGTTTACAGCCTTTCGCTCGGCAGATATATCGGCTCTCTCGGTATAGATGCCGCGCAAACGGTCGTGATAACCGAGGACAATCACGTCGTTTCGTTTGGAGACTCGCTCATATCGGTCTGCCGATTTGAAAACGGCGCACCGATTATACAACAGCCCGTGGTTTCGGGCGTTGAAGACGGCGGTATCTATATCGAATCGACTACTATCGAGTACGATATCGGCATCGGCTATCTCGACGGCAAGCCCTTTGAATCGGGATCTGCGGTATACGGCGCGGGCAGACACAGCTTTCTTATATCCCTGCCCTGCGGTCAGAGCGTAATTTACGATTTCACTATCGAAGCCAATATCGAATCTATCGAATTTCTCGTTCCCGAAAGAATAATGTCTGTCGGCGAAACGATCACTCTGCGCATAAAATACAACCCCGAGGGTGCAAGCTCGGTTCCGGTTGTCTTCAGCTGTGATTCCGAGGGCGTAACCATAGGCGAAACGGGTGAAATAACCGCCAACAAGGTAGGCGAATACACCGTCAGAGCGGTAGTTACGACCGATTACGACAGCTTTTATGCCGAATGCAAAATAACCGTGCGCGACGACCTTCTCGTTTTCGGCGCCGAGAGCGGAATCAAAATCGACCGTAACAATGGTCTTATTCTCGGCGTTTCGCCGGTTTCCGATGCAAAAGCACTGCTGGCGATGCTGTCGAATCCGACGGGCGCTTCTATTACCGACAAAAACGGCGATGAAATAATCGGCGCGGTCGGCACGGGCGCGAAAATGACGCTCACCAAAAACGGCGCGATTGCCGACAGCCTCACCGTCGTCGTTTCGGGCGATTGCGACGGAGACGGCTATATCACGGCGTACGATCTTTATCTTACCGAAAGAATTCTTCGCGGCTATCCCTTCGATATCGCAAGCATTGCCGCCGCGGATATGAACGGCAACGGCATTGTTGCCGACAACGATTACCGATTGCTCCGCAACAAGCTTTTACGCCCCGAAAACGACGAGCTTACAATGCCCGAGGAAAACCTTTTCGGCATCGGCTCGGTACAGACCTACAGCTACGTCGAAAGTGGCTCGGTTATCGATATCGCGGTGTGCATAAGCGGTTGCAAATACGCGCGCGGCGTTTCGGGCATTCTCGAGTTCGGCAAGGGGCTTGAATTCATCTCTGCCGAATCGCTCGGCTGGGAGATCGACGCAAAATCCATCGGCGACGGAAAAATAAGCTTTTACGCATACGGCGACGACGGCGAAAACTGCGAAAAGGCATTTAAAGTCCTGCTGAACCTTCGTTTTCTCGTAACCGCCGAGGCGGGAAGCACGATAAGCATCGATGCAAACGGCTTTATTGCCTCCTTCCAGAACGGCTGTAAGACCGTGCATTTCGAGGGCTCGCAGATTTTCGTTCACAGCGCACAGCAGGGCGAGCTCGATATAAAGCTCGAAAACGTCAAGAGCTTCGAATTCGACCCTCAAAAATATACCTATTCTGTAATCATCCCCTATAACAGCGCACTCGCCGATATTACGGTTACACGCCCCGAGGGAACCTCGGTTTCGGTAAAGGGCGCGGTTATCGACGATACGGGAATTGGAAAAGTTGAGATAATAATCACCGACGCGAACGGCGTTTCGACGGTCTATACCCTTAACGTTCGGCGTGAGGAAGAGCCTCGATTCGATACGAACTGTCGGCTTTCCGACCTCGAAATAGAGGGTGCGCGACTTTCGCCGCAATTCGATCCCGATATTCTGAGATATTCGGTGCAGGTGCCTGTCGGAACCGACGAGATAAGCATCTACTGCGTCGCACAGAACCCAAGTGCGAGAATTATTATAAGCGATACCAAGCTAAACGGCGATTACACCGAAATAACGGTTACGGTCGTCTCACCCGACGGCGAATCGCTCGTATATACGCTCGAGGTTACGATAGCAGAGCCCGAAATCGAAAGCGAAGAGGAATCGCTCCCCGTCGATGAAAACAACGGCCCTGCTTTGTTTACCGTGATTTCCGCAATAGGCGCACTTGTCGTTGCCGCGATCATTATAGTCCTCTATATCAAGCTCGCAAAGCGCGATGAGGAAATTCGCAGCAAGGAAGAATAACTGCGCTCGGCAAAAGCCCTTAATTAATACCGATAAAAAACGGTGTACCTTCGACAAACGAAAGTACACCGTTTATTTTATTCGTTTTTTATTTAATAACGTAGGTGCCGAAATAGTGTCTTGCAATAAGAAGGTAATCGTAGGTATCCACCTTGCCGTCCTTATTGACGTCCGCACGCTTTTTCTCGTCGGTAGAAAGCTTTCTCGTTCCGAAATGGTCGCGCTTGACGAGAAGATAGTCATATTGATCGATCTTGCCGTCTGCATTCACGTCGCCGAGCATTTTTACGGTTTCAACGTCCTTCCACATCGCAACAACGACGGTATCGACGCTGATATCTATTCTTGCGCCCACGATATATTCGCGGTTGCCGACCTTCCAAGCCCTGAACTCCTTGCCCGCAGGCGCCTTGAACTTGCACGCGGGAAGAGAATATTTGCCCAGAACGTTCTTTACGTCCGCCATAGTGCCGCTGCCTCCGTTTGCATCGAAGGAAACGGTGCACTTGCGTCTTTCGAGCGTATTCATGGGAACGTAGCCCGTGATGCTTTCGTATTTGATATGCGCCCACTCATCCGACGCCGCAAATACGGTTACGGTCGCACCCGAGGGTATAGTGCCGACAGCGTCGAAGCCTTCACCGTGTCCGCTGCGAACCGTCGCAGACGAGGATTTGCAAATATAAAGACCCGAAACCGAAGCCGAGCAGGTGCAGTTCTCGTTATCCGAGGTGGGACCCGCATAGAAATAATCGGTACCGCTCTTATAATAGAAGGAATCGATAGCGTTTACTATGGTTTTATCGGCGTTGAATTTATCGTTGTTTGAGCGAACGTTCTGCTCGAAGGAGAGCTTGGAGGAATACTTTTCGTTATAAAACATCTTCCAGGGGTCGCCGCCGGAATATTCGAAATGGAGATGCACGCCCGAGGAATTGCCGGTCGTACCCATAACGCCGATCTTTTCACCCTTTGCGACAGACTGCCCGACGCTTACGGTGAAGGAATCGAGATGCGCGTAAAGAGTGCGGTATCCGCTTGCGTGCTTTATAACGACGTATCTGCCGAAGCTCGTGTTTCCGAGGTCGGTTGCCGTTTCGACAACAC
Source organism: Clostridia bacterium (assembly GCA_017629895.1). GTDB lineage: Bacteria > Bacillota > Clostridia > Oscillospirales > CAG-382 > Coliplasma. The sequence continues at coordinate 28 of JAGBWF010000172.1, read as the reverse complement.
CGCTTTCCGCCGCAACGATATTTCCGCC
>JAGBWF010000171.1 GCA_017629895.1 Clostridia bacterium | reverse complement strand
ATCAGGAAAGGACGGTCCCCCGTCTTTTTCTTTTTTTATGCATAAACTATCATTTATTGCTCAATATTTATTATTGACAACGTCACTCATTTGTTCTATTATATATAATGAGGTATTATTCCGAAACATTTAATTTCTAATATACATAATCCAAGGAGGAGAACAATGCTTGAACTGCGTGATATAAAAAAATCATACAGAATCGGCGATACCGTAACCGATGCGCTGAAGGGTATTTCGATAAATTTCCGCGAAAGCGAATTTGTCGCCATTCTCGGTCAATCGGGTTGCGGTAAGACCACGCTTCTGAACGTTATCGGCGGACTCGATAAATACGATTCGGGCGATCTCGTCATCAACGGCAGAACCACAAAGGAATATCGCGATTCCGATTGGGATAAATACCGCAACTACTCTATCGGTTTCGTTTTTCAGTCCTATAACCTTATTCCTCACCAAAACGTGCTTGCAAACGTCGAGCTTGCCCTCTCGCTCGGCGGCGTTTCGAAGGCAGAGAGAAAAAGACGTGCAAAAAAGGCGCTCGAGGACGTCGGTCTCGGCGATCAGCTTTATAAAAAGCCTGCCGAAATGTCGGGCGGACAGATGCAGCGCGTTGCTATCGCGCGTGCGCTCGTCAACAACCCCGATATAATCCTTGCAGACGAGCCCACAGGCGCGCTTGACAGCGAAACGAGCCTGCAGGTTATGGATATTCTCAAAGAGGTTGCAAAGGACCGTCTTGTTATAATGGTAACCCATAACCCCGACCTTGCGGAAACCTATGCAACGAGAACAGTCCGTATGCTCGACGGCGTTATAATTTCCGATTCCGCACCTCTTACCGAGGAAGAAATCGAGAACGAACGTATCACCGACGCAGAAAAGAGCGAAAAGGAAAAGAAGGCCAAAAAGCCCTCTATGTCGCTGTTTACCTCCTTCGGTCTTTCGCTTAAAAACCTTATCACCAAAAAGGGCAGAACCATGCTCACAAGCTTCGCGGGCAGCATCGGTATCATCGGTATCGCGCTTATCTTCGCAGTCTCGCAGGGTATGACGACGTATATCAATACGCTTCAGGAGGATACCCTTTCCTCCTATCCGCTGACTCTCGAATCGCAGCACATGGACATTGGCTCGCTTTTAAGTGCGTTTATGAGCGAGGCGGCTTCGAACGAGGCTCACGAAAACGACGCAATTTATCAGAAGGCTATGTTCTATAACCTTGTAAATGCGCTCAACGATATGGAAACCAACGAAAACGACCTCAAGGCATTCAAAAAGTTCCTCGAGGCAGAGCGCGCAAAGAGCGAGGAGGAGTCCGAGCTCAAGGCGGCAATAAACGGCGTTCAGTATTCCTATGACCTCGATATGCTCATATATACCGAGAATATAGACGGCGATATTATAAGATCCGACTCCGAAGCACTTATGCAGGAGCTTCTTATCGAATATTTCGGGCTTGATTTCTCCTCCTATACCGAAATGAGCGAAACCATGATGGGCGGCAGTATGATGACGCCTCAGATAAAGCTCTGGCAGGAGATCCTCCCCGGCGACAACGGTGCCCCGATAAACGACCTTCTTAAAAAGCAATACGACGTTATCTACGGCTCCTGGCCCAATTCCTATGACGAAATCGTTCTTGTCGTAGACGAAAACAACGAAATCGACGATATGTCGCTTTTCGCACTCGGTCTCAAATCCAAAGCCGATATCGACGCGCTTGCAGACGCAGCGTTCAACAAAAAGCCTATCGAAACAAATAGCAGCAAATGGACCTACGAGGAAATCTGCAATATGGAATTCCGCACGATTCTTTCCGCAGACTGCTTCACAAAGGACGAAGCCACAGGTGCATATATCGACCTTCGCGATACGCAGGCAGGTCTTAAGGTGCTTTATGCAAACGGATTAAAGCTCAAGGTTTCGGGTATCATCAGACCGAGCGAGGATGCTGTTTCCACAATGCTTACCGGCTCGATAGGATACACCCACAAGCTCACCGAATACGTTATCGAAAAATCGAAGGAGTCCCTCGCTGTAAAAGCACAGCTTGATTCCCCCGAGACCGATATTTTCACCAATCTGCCTTTCCGCGAAAACACCGGCAATCTCACCGAGCTTGAAAAAATCGACGAATTCAACAAATATATCGCCTCGCTCGATACAAAGGGCAAGGCAGAGGCGTTTATCTCGATAAAGAGCACTCCCTCGCAGGAGGAGCTCGACAAAATCGTGAACGACACGCTTTCCAAAATGGACCGCGAAGCAATGGAGCAGGCGATGGTCAAGTTCATCACCGCACAGATGGGTATGTCCGAAAGCGAAATTCTCGGATATATCTCGGCGATGACGGACGAGGACATCGAGGAGCTGTTCACTCAGATGATAACCGAGCAGACAAAGGCGCAATACGCCGCTCAGGTAATGCAGCAGTTAGGATCGCTTACCGAAGAACAGCTTGCCGCCATGCTCGAAGCCGAGCTTCCGCTTTATACAAAGGAGCAGCTCGTTCTCTATTACGACGAGGTTCTTGAATTTTCGGATTCCACCTACGAAAAGAATCTCAAGCAGCTCGGATACGTCGATCTCGACGACCCTGCAACCATAAATCTTTATGCCGCATCGTTCGAGCAGAAGGATATTATCGAGGCGGCGATACTCGACTACAACAACAGCGTGCCCGACCTCGAGCAGATAACCTATACCGATTACGTAGGACTTATGATGTCCTCGGTAACCACCATCATCAACGCCATCACCTACGTTCTCATCGCTTTCGTGGCAATTTCTCTTATCGTTTCCTCGATAATGATCGGCGTCATCACGCTCATCTCTGTTCAGGAGCGCACCAAGGAGATCGGTATTCTCCGCGCTATCGGTGCTTCGAAGCGTAACGTTTCGAGTATGTTCAATGCAGAAACGGTTATTATCGGCTTCAGCTCGGGACTTCTCGGCGTGGTCATCACCTATCTGCTTTGTATTCCGATCAACGCGATTCTCCACGTTACTACCGGTATAAGCAACCTCAACGCGATTCTTCCCGTTCCCGTTGCAATACTGTTGGTTGCGATCAGCGTAATTCTCACTCTCTTTGCAGGCATCATCCCCTCGCGTTCTGCCGCAAAGAAGGACCCCGTTGTAGCATTGCGCACCGAATAAAAAACAAAAATGGCGTTTTGTCGAACGACAAGACGCCTTTTTATTTGTTTTTTCTATTAATAAAGAAGCGGTAAAGGAAAAAATCTCACGAAATTTACAGTTGACAGCAGATATATATTTTGATATTATATATTTGAGGGAATTTGCAAATTCTAAACGAAAATACGCAGATTTTGGCGAAGATATCCCACAGCCGCGGCAGAATACGGCGGCCGCAACACCCGCTTCGAAGAAATCAAGAAGCGAGCGAAATCAGGAGTATATATGGGAATTATTGAAATCATCACTCTCATCGGTGGCGTAGCGTTTTTCCTTTACGGTATGACGGTTATGTCAAACGGATTGGAAAAAATGTCGGGCGGTAAGCTCGAAGCTACGCTCAAAAAAATGACGTCCAACGTTTTCAAGAGCCTTGCGCTCGGTGCCGGCATTACTATCGCAATGCAGTCCTCTTCTGCAATGACGGTAATGCTTGTCGGTCTTGTAAACTCCGGCATAATGAACCTGAAGCAAACCGTCGGTCTTATTATGGGCTCTAACATCGGCACCACGCTCACAGCTTTCCTTACCTCGCTTGTCGGTGTCGAAAGCAGTGGCGACGGCTTTAACGTGATGGATCTTATGAAGCCCGCCAACTTTTCGCTTCTTTTCGCGCTTTTGGGCGTATTGCTTGTCATGGGCAAGGACAAAAAGCGCAGAGACATCGGCAACATCATCGTCGGCTTTGCCGTTTTGATGTGTGGTATGGGCCTTATGGGCGATTCGGTTTCGGCTCTTAAGGACGACCCCGAATTTGCAAAGCTTTTAACCGTATTCAACAATCCCCTGTTCGGTGTGCTTATCGGTGCGGTAATCACCGGTATTATTCAGAGCTCGGCGGCATCGGTTGCTATTCTCCAAACGCTCGTTGGCCCCGGCTCGGGCTTCACCTACGGTATGGCGCTTCCCATTATTATGGGTCAGAACATAGGCACCTGCGTAACCGCGCTTATTTCGAGTATCGGCGTAAACCGCAGTGCGAAGCGTGTTGCTATTGTGCATATCGCATTTAATATCATAGGTACTGCAATCGTACTGGTTGTTCTTTATACTCTTAACTGGATATTCCAATTCGCGTTTATGGCGTGGGAAATCGATGCTTTGGGTATTGCAATATGCCATTTGGTATTCAACGTCTT
>JAGBWF010000170.1 GCA_017629895.1 Clostridia bacterium | reverse complement strand
TTTCAAGGGCGTAAATAGCCCATTTATATCGGTCTGAGGTTGGCTTCGGAAACGATGCCAACCTTTTTTATACAAAAAACTATTGACAAATCGGTCTACAAGGTGTAGAATGATATTGGTCTACAAGTTGTAGAACGAGAAACGATGACCAAAATCAAAAAATCCAACCTCAAAAGCAAGAAAAGGGGAAATTATATGAACGACTACCAAATGGGCGAGGCTGAAGCAAGATTCGCCGACGTAATATGGCAAAACGAGCCGATCGCCTCCGCCGAGCTGGCAAAGAAAAGCAATGAAATCTTCGGCTGGAAGAAGAGCACCACCTACACGGTTCTGAAAAGGCTCTGTGAAAAGGGGATTTTCCAAAACGAGCAGGGAAAGGTCACCTCGCGTATAAGCAGGGAGCAATTCTATTTCTGTCAAAGCGAACGCTTTGTGGAGAATAACTTCAAGGGCTCGCTGCCTGCGTTTTTGACTGCGTTTACAAAGGGTAAAAGGCTCACGAGCGAGGAGATCGCCGAAATACGCGAAATGCTTCAAAGGCACGAGGAGCAGCAATGACGAATATATTTATCACGATCATCAATATGAGCATAACGGCATCGGTCCTTGCAATCGCGCTTCTTTTGCTGGGCGCCGTGTTCAAAAGATTACCGCGCTTCGTTTCGGTTATCCTTTGGGCGTTTGTGGCGATAAGGCTTATTCTGCCGTTTAATTTCGAAAGCGATCTGTCGCTCATTCCCTCGGGCGAAACTCTGCCGCAGAATATAACCGATACGGCTGTTCCGCAGATAAATTCAAATCTGCCGTTCATCGACGATGCAGTCGGCAGTGTGCTCGCGGAAAACTTCACCTACGGCAACGGCGACAGCGTTGCACCGATGGAACGGTTTTTCGATATCGCAGGCATCGTTTGGCTTTGCGGTGTTGCCGTGATGCTTTCCTATTGGATTTACAGCGTTGTAAAAATCAAGCACAGATTGGCGGAGTCTATTCCGCTCTATACCAAAAAAGAGCGTATTTATATCTGCGAGCGTATACCCTCGCCGTTCATTTTCGGGCTTTTCAAGCCGAAGATATATATGCCGTTCGGAATTTCGCCGTCCGACACGGAATGTGTTATCGCGCACGAGCGTGCACATCTCGCAAGACGCGATTATATCTGGAAGCCGCTTGCATTTTTGCTCCTTTCGGTCTATTGGTTCAACCCTGTGCTCTGGGTGGCGTATATCTATTTCTGCCGTGATATCGAGCTTGCGACCGATGAAAAGGTATTGCGTTCAAAGGGCGAGGATATAAAAATACAATACAGCAACGCACTGCTCAACTGCGCGGGCGACCGCAGATTTATCACCGCCTGCCCGACGGCGTTCGGCGAAACCGCGGTCAAGGGCAGAATCAAAAACGTCTTGAATTATAAAAGACCTGCGTTCTGGGTCGTCGCAATATCGCTTGTTGCGGTGGTGCTTGTTCCTCTGCTATTTCTCACCGACCCGAAGCCCGAGCAGAAGGACGAAATGCCGACGGTTGCGAACGACGGCGAATTTTTCCTGGATACGATAGTTATCGACGTTGAAAGCGGATATATGCTGGCAAGAAATATCTATTTTGCGTCGTTGCCCGATAGCGAGGACGGAATATACCGTGTTCCGTTGAAAACGCAAAAGGGAGGCATACCCGAAATAAAGATCGGTTGTAAGGTGCGTGTCGTGCATACCGGCGATTGGGATAAGTCGGAGCGTTTTCCGCGCTTGAACGAGGTCGTTTCGCTCCATACCTTCGGCACGCTTCCGCCCGAAACGCACTCGCCTGTAAGCGATTTCGAATACCGCAACAACTATAACGGCGGCAAGACCATTACAAAATATATCGGTGACGACGAAAACGTTATAATCCCCACGGTTATCGACGGCAAGGCGGTCACCGAGATCACAACCTTCGCGTTCGAGTGCAATATGACGCTGAAATACGTCTATATTCCCGATACCGTCTATACTATCGGCTCTAACGCGTTCAAGGATTGCTTTAATCTCGAGGAGGTACATCTGCCTATCGCGCTTTATCAGATAAACCCATACGCGTTCGCTAACTGCAAGAGCTTAAAGGCGGTAGAGCTTCCGAGCACGCTTCAGCGTATCGGCGGAAACGCGTTTTCATATTGCTACGCGCTCAGATACGTGAAGATACCCAAAAGCGTAACCTATTGGGGCGGCCATACCTTTGCCTCAAGCGGTCTGCGCGAGGTAGTCTTCGAGGAGGGCTTGGCAAGCATAGGCACAAGCGAGTTCAACAAATGCCTCTGGCTCGAAAAGGTGACTATCCCCGAGGGCACGAAATGGAGCTATCTTGCCTTTACGGACTGCGGCGCGCTTCCGCGTGAATACCGTACACCGCAGGAATAACAGGAGAAAAACAATGAAAAAATTTATATGTGTATTATTGACCGCGCTCTTGCTTCTTTCACTTTGCTCGTGCGATAAGGGCGGGGAAGCTAGCGAATCCTCGCAGGTCGAATCCTACCCCGAAACACCGGGCGAGGATTTTCAGTATACCGAGCTCGAGGACGGAAGCGGTATCAGCGTAGAATATTACTACGGCGGCGACGAGGTCGTGGTTATCCCTGCCGAGATAGACGGCAAGGCGGTAAAGGACGTACGTATCAGCTCGTTCCGCTATAACGAAAAGATAAAGGCACTTTATATCCCCGAGGGCGTAACTAAATTAAGCGTTTTGATGCTGTCGAACGATCAGACTGCCACCACCACGCTCGAAAAAATCGTGCTTCCGAGCAGCTTGAGGGTGATCGACAACAGCGCGTTCAAGGGCTTTGCGTATCTGAAGGAGATAAATCTGCCCGATAATCTTACAAAGGTCGGCGGAGGCATATTCGAGGGCTGTGTCGAGCTGAAGAGCACCTATCTTCCCGCCGCCTGCTTCGGTAACGGCTATGCATCGCTTCAAAGCAGCTGCTTTGAAAGCATTGTCGTGCCCGAGGGTGTGACAAAGCTTGATTACACCGAATTTTCAAACGCGGCTCTCAAAAATATAACACTCCCAAGCACCTTAAAGGAGATCGGCTACGCCGCGTTCTATAACTGCCGGATCACAGAGATCACGCTTCCCGAGGGGCTTGAAATAATCGACGAGCGCGCGTTCCACGGTACGAAGCTCAGGGAGGTAGTTATCCCCAAGAGCGTGAAGACCATGTCGGAAATGAGCTTTTCGGGGATAGATACGCTTGAAAGGCTTGTATTTCTCGGCGATGCGCCCGAAGGCTTTATCAAATTCGAGGACAACTACGACGTCCCGAGCAAGCTTTATGAAATTCATATAAGCAAATCGGCAAAGGGATTCAGCTTTCCGCGTTGGAACGGTTACCCCGTGCGATACACCGATTCCGATGAAAAGCCGAGCATAAGCGGCGATTTTGAATACCTCAAGACCGAAAACGGCGTTACCGTTTCGGCATATCTCGGTAATGATCGCGAGCCGACCATACCCGAAACGATAGACGGCATACCCGTGAAAGAGATAGGTATGCGCGCCTTTATGCGTAACGAGACGCTAAAGAGAGTTACTCTTCCGAGCGGTATCGAGGTGATCGGAATCGGCGGATTTTCGGCCTGCAGTACGCTCGAGAGCGTGAGCTTTAACGAGGGCCTGCGCGAGATAGGTCACAGCGCGTTTTCTATGTGCGATACCTTGTCGGAGGTTGTGCTCCCCAACGGCGTCGAAACGATATCTAACGAGGCATTCGCCCTCAACGACGGACTCGTAAAGGTCGTTATCGGCGAGGGTGTGAAGAATTGGGGCAGCGGTATCTTCCAGAACAACAAATTGCTTTCCGACGTTACTCTTCCTGCGGATATGAAGATTATCCCCGACGGTATGTTCTTCGCGAATTATGCGCTTACGGAAATCACGCTTCCTGCGGGAATTGAGGTTATCGGTCGGAGCGCGTTCAGAAGCACGAAAATCGAGAGTATGGTTCTGCCCGAGGGGGTAAGGGTTATCGACGGTTATGCCTTCGAAGGAACCTCGAAGCTTGCGAGCATAACTATCCCCGAAACGCTCGAATATATCGGCGAGGAGGCGTTCGAAAGCACCTCTATCACCGAAATCACGCTCCCTGCAGGCTTTAAAACCTTCTGGGGCTGGTCGTTTAACTGCTGCTATAAGCTTCAAAGGATCACCTTTATGGGCAATGCGCCCGAGGTTATGGTGTCGGTCGATGAGGATGAATACGGATTCGGCTATACTATCGATTACTCCTTCCCGAATAACACCGAATTTGTCGTCTATATCAACGAGGGCGCAACGGGGTTTGAGGGCGGCTTCTGGGACGAATGTGAGGATATTATCGTTATCGGCTCGGAAGAAGATACCCCTACCGATAAAGACGGCGATTGGTAATAATCAGCAAGCATTAAAGCACTCGTAAAGGGTGCTTTTTTTAGTGAAGAGTGAAGAGTGAATCGCTTACGCTCTCCATTGAAAACTTGCGTTTTCAATGGGTTGTGTGAACGCCGTTCGTTCGCACAGCGTTCGTGCGCAACACTTCGTGTTTTGTCCAAACGCTCGGCGTTCATAG
>JAGBWF010000169.1 GCA_017629895.1 Clostridia bacterium | reverse complement strand
TTATCGGCGTCAGCGCAGACACATACATTCCGCCGGTATATAGCTGTGCCGGTCCGATATAATCAAGCGTCTTGAGCCTTCCGTTGCCAAACTCGATGCTGCCGAGATCATCCGCAACGGTAATATCCTCCAAAGCACTGTTGCCGCTGTTGGTAACTGTGATAATATAGGTTATATCACCGCCGGCACGGTAGGCGTTCGAAAGTGCAAACTTGGATATTTCCACCGTACCGTTCAAAACCGTGCTCGCCGTATTTGAAACGGTTACCGCACTGCTTCTGCCGTAGCTGTAATTGACTGTCGCACGGTTAGTAATTATTGTCGCCATTTAAACCTTCCTCCTTTCTTTCATACTCCTTAATAAGTATATGCGAAAATGAAAAATACGACGCCAAGATATAAAATGCGCCGCTTTCTTGGGTGTATATTTACGACTTATATTTTTACCGTATTCTCCGATATGATAATCAAAGTTCTCTTGATGAAAAAATCCACGGTGGATAAAGCACCGTGGATGATTTTTATATAAGCTTGTTGTTAAGGGCAACGAATTCCTTTGCTTCCTCCGCGGTCAGCGTTCTCGAAAGAAGAATTGCCGAAAGATAAATATGCTTTGCAATGTCTTCCTTGTTTTCGGTTTCTTCGATTAAAAGCTTCTTGACTATAGGATTGTCGATATTGACCGAAAGAGACTCGCCGTTGGGTATCTTGAATACCTCTGCCGAGCCGTTTGCGGCGTACATCTTCATCATATCGGCAAAGCGCCTGTTTTCCTCGGAGAGCGATATAAGCGCGGCGGCACCATCCTCGCCGAGCGAAACGAAGCGTATTTCGATATCCTCTCTTGAAGAAGCCTTCTTGAAAAGCTCCGTGAGGGCATCGTTGCTTTCGGCTTCGCTTTCTACAAAGCCGGAATCGACTCTGCGGAATTTGATTTTATCGTTCTTGCTTTCGAAATACTGCGCGAAGCTGTTGTCGATAACGCTGTCGAGCACAAGCACGCTCTTGCCTTTTTCTGCGAAAAGACCGATATAATAGCTCTGCTCTTCCTTGTTGTTGGTGTAATAAACAGTACCCTCGTCCTTGCCGTCGAGATATTCCGCAACGGTTGCAAAGCCGCCGTCGGTCTTTTCGAAAAGGATACAGCCTCTTGCTCTGTCGCCGAATTTTTCGTCGCGCATACAAGCGTATTCGAAATAGGGCTTCATATCGTTCCAGTTCTTTTCGAGAGCTTCGCGCTCGTTGTTGAACATAGAATTGAGCTTATCTGCAACCTTTTTCGAAATATGCGATGCAACCTTGCGAACGTAGGCGTCGTTCTGAAGATAACTGCGTGAAACGTTGAGCGGAAGCTCGGGGCAGTCGAGGACACCGCGGAAGTTAACGAGATGCTCGGGACACGCGTCCTTAATGTTGTCGGCAACGAATACCGAATTATAGAAAAGCTTGAATTCACTTTCGGTAGAATCGTATCCGCTCTTTCTCCTCGGTATAAATATAACACCTTTGAAATTCAAGGGATAGTCGGCAACTATATGAAGCTTGAAGAGGGGATCCTCGTAATCGTTGAATACCTTTTTATAAAACTCGTTGTATTGCTCGTCGGTTATCTCGCTCGGATTGCGCTGCCAAAGCGGATTCGTATCGTTTACAACCGTTTCGTTTTCACCCTCGATAAGAGCGATATCGTATGGCATAAACGCGCAATATCGACCGAGAATGGTCTTTAACTTTTCGTTGTCAAGATAAGCAAGCTCGTCGTCCGAAACGTGCATTATAATTTCGGTGCAGTGGTTATCAAGCTCGCATTCCTCACTTTCAAAGCTGCCGCTTCCGTCGCAGATCCAGTGGACTCCCGAACCGCCTTTATAGGATTTCGTGAACATTTCCACTTTTTCCGCGATGATAAACATCGAATAGAAGCCGAGACCGAAATGTCCGATAATACCGCTGCTCGCCTCGCCCTCGTATTTCGATATAAATTCAACCGCGCCCGAAAGCGCAATGTTGTTGATATAACGCTCAACCTCTTCCGCATTCATACCGATACCGTTGTCGCGAACGGTGATAGTGCGTTCGTCCTTGTCGGCGGTAATCGTTATACGGTAATTACAGCCGTCGTCCTCTGCTTCGCCGAGAGATATCAGGCGTTTGTGCTTGGTGATGGCGTCGCAGGCGTTTGAAACGACCTCGCGTATAAAAATATCCTTTTCGGAATAAAGCCATTTTTTAATAATAGGGAATAGGTGCTCGGTATCGACCGAAAGTGCGCCCTTTGCCATAATTGATCGTCCTTTCCGTTATCGTAATAAGAGAATCGGCGTGTATAGCCGATTCTCGTCAAAATATAGCTTGATTTTAAGCTTCGCCGCCCTCGAAAGCGCAGTTGATTTCATCTTCGGTGATTTCGTCGTCGAATTCATCGAATTCGTCGTACTCATCAAATTCCTCGAAATAATCTTCGTCGTCCTGCAAAGCCTTGCGAGACTTATATTCGGAGACAAGAAGCCAGGTGCCTGCGATGCCGCCGAGCGCACCGAAAATACCGAAGCATTTTGCAAGGCTCTTCTTCTTTTCAAGATTCAAAAGGCAGAGAACGAAAAAGGTTACCGATTGAACCAAAAGCGAGATACCCAAGATAGGTCTGATTTTTTTCATATTATTACCTCCGTATGTTGTCATTTATTGCATATTAATTTAAGATATTCGTTTATAAATCCGTCGAGATCGCCGTCCATAACCGCCTGAATATTACCGGTTTCATAATTGGTGCGGTTATCCTTTACAAGTGTATACGGCATGAATACGTACGAGCGTATCTGGCTGCCCCATTCGATATTCATCTTTGTGCCGGTTATATCCTCGATCCTTTCGAGATGCTCTCGCTCTTTTATTTCCAAAAGCTTACTTTTGAGCATCTTCATTGCGGTTTCGCGGTTTTGAACCTGTGAACGTTCGGTCTGACATCCAACCACTATACCTGTGGGGATATGAGTGATTCGAATTGCAGAGTCGGTCTTGTTGACGTGCTGACCGCCCGCGCCGCTTGCTCGGTGAGCGTCTATTTTAAGGTCGGCTTCGTTGATTTCGATTGTGATTTCGTCGTTGAATTCGGGAAGAACCTCAACAGAAGCGAAGGAGGTGTGTCTGCGTCCGCTCGAGTCGAAGGGGGAAACACGTACCAATCTGTGAACACCCGATTCGCTCTTCAAATAGCCGTAGGCATTTTCGCCCTCGACCATAAAGGAAACGCTTTTAATACCCGCTTCGTCGCCGTCGAGATAATCGAGCACCTTGAATTTAAAGCCCTTTTTCGCGGAATATTGCGAATACATTCTGAATAGCATCTGCGCCCAGTCCTGAGCCTCGGTGCCGCCCGCGCCGGGATGAATCGAAATAATGGCGTTGCTGCCGTCGTATTCACCCGATAAGAGTATTTCTATTTTCTGGCGTTCGTATTCCTTTTTCACAGCCTCCAAATCGTTGAGAACGTCCTCGACAACGCTGTCGTCGTCCTCCTCGATAGAGATATCGATAAGCGTTTCAATATCGTCGAAGCTGCGTTTCAACGCGATGTACCGCTCGAGCGTACCCTTTTTGTATTTCAATTGCTTAAGAACCGCTTGCGATTCCTGCGGCTTGTCCCAAAAACCGGGCTCGGCTGTTTTGTTTTCGAGCTCCTCTACCTCGGTTTTGAGGGTTTCATATCCTATCGAATCACCGAGATCCTTAATACCTTCGGCAAGCTCTCCGAGCGAAAGCTTAGCCTGCTCTAACTGTAATATCACAAGGGTTCTCCTTAATTAAATCTACACAATCCTATTATATTCCAAAATCCCCATGTTGTCAAGGAATTATACATTATTTTTCGATATTGCCATAAAATTTGGTGCCCCTGTTCTTCAATTTGCAAATTTTGAAAAATTATGTTATGATATTTATGAAAATTTGAAACCTTTAAGCCTTTTTGTCGATATATATGTGTGAGGCGCCGAATCAAAAAAAGGAGGGAATTTAATGCAGGATGAAAAAATAATCGAGCTGTATTGGCAAAGAGATGAAAACGCGTTAAAAGAAACGCAAAACAAATACGGCAGATATCTGTTTAAAATCGCATACAACATTCTTTCTAACGAGCAAGATTGTGAAGAAAGCGTAAACGATACGTATCTTGCCGCTTGGAATTCGATTCCGCCGCAAAGACCTTCGTCGTTGTCGGCGTATCTTGCCAAGCTTACAAGACGTATTTCCATCGATATTTACCGCAAGCACAGTCGCAATAAGCGAATTCCGTCGGAATATACGGTTTGTCTGGATGAATTGTTTTCCGTTTCGTGCGGCAATACCACCGAGCAGGACATAGAGTTCAAATTGTTGG
>JAGBWF010000168.1 GCA_017629895.1 Clostridia bacterium | reverse complement strand
GGAAGCATAGATTACGCCGTCGTTGAGGGGCTTAACTTCGGTGCCTTCTTCGTTTTCTTCGTTGAAGTCGTTGTTAACCTTGGTGAAGTTAGACCAGCCGTTAGGAAGAACGTCTTCGCCGAAGCATACTACGCAGTTGTTTTCTTCTTCATCAAGATCGTTGGTGAGAACGAGCTTTTCGAAATCGTAGTAAAGCTCGAACTTAACGAGGTGGATACCGATTTCGGAAGTGATGTTCTTAACGGTAACGGTAACGGTGATTTCGTCGCCTGCCTTGTAGGATTCGGGAGCGTCGATTACGAGATCGAGCTTAGCGTCTGCATTTGCTTCGCCAACGAATTCCTTGAGAAGATCTTCAAGATTTTCTTCGGGTTCTACAGGATCGGTGTTGCCGCCTTCCTCTGCTTCGTAAGGAGCGTAGGTAGCGGTGCAAACGTATGCGTCGTCATACCACTTAACGTCGGGAGTGGAGGTGGGAACTTCAGGGTTGAGAGGATCGAAGCCGTCGAATACGAACTGCATGCCTACGGTCCAAGTGGTAGCGTCTGCGATAGCAGCGGTGCAGTTAGGAGAGGTGTAGTCGATAGCAGTAGTGTCGTCGGGATTGAGCGAGGGATAGTCGTTGCCGGTGTTAGCCGCCCAAACGAAGCCGCCTTCGGGAATTTCCTGAGCAACGCCTTTACCGTCAGCAAGACCGTTCGAGATAGCTACGATTTCGTATGCGCCTTCAGCGTCTGCTACGGGAGCAAATGCAACGTGGATCCACCAGCCTGCACCGGTATATGCTTCGGTGAAGATGGAGCCTGCGCCTTCAACGGTGTTATCGTTAACGTGGGTGAACCAGAAAAGCTTGGGCTGTGCCTTGGGCTTATCCTGAACGGTGATGGTACCGTTTTCCTGAGTGCCTGCAGCAACGTCGATACCTGCGAAGGTAACCTTAGCACCCGGAGTTCTGGTGAGACCCCAGATAGCAGATCTATCCTGCCAGTTGGGGAATTTGAGGGAACCGTCTTCATTCTTTTCGGGTCTTGTGCCGGAGTCGTTAGCCGCGAGAACGATATGGCCTTCAGCGAAGTTTACCAAGCCCTGTGCGATAGCTTCCGCAGGCTTGATGCCGGTATACTTGTATGCCGCAACTACTTCGTAAACGTTTTCTTCGTCGGTGGGCTTAAGAACGACCTGAGAGGTCCACTTATTTGTCTTGAGGTAGCTTTCTTCGGTGGTGAAGAGTGTGGTGGAAGGGCCGACGAACTCGTTCATGCAATCGAGAGTGAAGGTGTAGCCCCATGCGTGATAAGCATCAACGTTGTTGTCGCCTTCGGTGAGCTCGTATTCGCCTTCGAACCAGTAGAAATCGGGATCTCTTTCGGTCTTGTTGGTGTCGTCGGTGTCGTCGTCACCTGCGTCGCCGCTTGCTTCAGCGCCGTAAACTTCGATTTCGTCAAAGAAAAGGAAGGTCTTTGCGCCGAGGGTAAGGTCAACCTTAACGTAAGCCGCGGTGCCCTTAACTTCGCCTTCGATATAGTAGGTTTCGTTGGTAGAAAGTTCGGATTCGGACTTTACGGTGAGGGAGGTAGCTTCGCCCCAGGTTTCGCCGTCGGTGGAAAGGTAAACCTTTGCATCGGAGCATGCGGAAATGCCCGAGCCATCGTTTACGATAGTCCAAACCTTAACCTCGCTGATGTCATAAAGACCTGCGAGATCGATAACAACAGAACCGGTTCTGCTGCCGTCGGTGTTACCGCTTCCGTCATTGGGATGACACTTGAAAGCAAACCATACGTCGCCGCTGTATGCCATAGCATCAGACTTAACGCCGTCAGTGAGCTTTGCATTGTATCCGTCAAGCGGATCGTGAGTGGTGTATTCCTTGCCGAGTGCTACGTTGGTGTCTTCTGCAACAACAGTTACAGCGAGAACAGAAACGAGCATAACTACGGAAAGAAGAACTGCTAAGAATCTCTTCATTTTTAGTGGTTCCTTTTTGAAATTGTTTTTTGGGTATAATTCCCCTAAGTTTAATTCGCATTATATCATATTTTTTCTACACTGTCAACAACCAAGCAAGAAAAAATCGCCCAAAAAGAGTATCAAAGCTCTTTTTCGGGCGTTTTTCCGAATTATCAAAGTGTAATGTGATCTATTATGTAGTTGAGGTACTTTTTATACGCCTGCTTATCCGCGACGATTCTCTTCATTTCATAGAGCTTATTGGGAGGTATAGCGTCCTCTTCCTCGGGCTTGAGCTTGCCCTTCATAAGCTTATCGACGGTAAGCGCATCGAAGATGTCCATCGCAACGATATTGTTGCCGCGGAGACACATAACCTGCTTCATCTGTCCCGAAATAAGATTTTCGACAGCGGCACAGCCCATCTGTGTCGCCAGAACTCTGTCGCGGAGAGTCGGCGCACCGCCGCGCTGAATATGCGCAAGTCTCGCGAAGCGGGTTTCGATACCCGAGCGCTTTTCGATCATCTTGCTCAATTCCTCGCCGTAATCCTTACCCATACCCTCGCTGGTGATGATAATGAAATTACGCTTGCCGCCCTGACGCGCCTCGACCATTTTTTCGATAACGTGGTCGAAATCGGTGGGGATCTCCTTTATAACAGCGGTAACCGCGCCGAGCGCAATAGAGGTCTGGAGCGCAATATCGCCCGCATCTCTGCCCATTACCTCGACAACGGTACAGCGCGAATGGCTTTCGCTCGTATCGCGGAGCTTATCGACGAGCTGAACGACGGTATTCATCGCGGTATCGAAGCCGATGGTTGCCTCGGTGGAAGCGATATCGTTATCGATAGTACCGGGGATGCCGATACAGGGGACGCCCGCGTTTGTAAGATCGACTGCGCCGCGGAAGGTGCCGTCGCCGCCGATGGTAACGATACCCTCGATACCGTTTCTTTCGCAGGTCGCAACAGCCTTCGCTATACCCTCGGAGGTGCGGAATTCGGTGCTTCGTGCAGAATAAAGCATAGTACCGCCGCGGTTTATGATAAACGAAACGTCGCGCTCACGGAGCTGCTTGATATCTCCTTCAATAAGTCCCTGATATCCGTTATAGATACCCATGACCTCGATTCCCTTGTAAAGCGCAAGACGTGTTACGGCGCGTATCGCCGCGTTCATACCCGGTGCATCGCCGCCGCTGGTGAGCACACCTATTCTTTTTATCTGCTTCATCGAATCAGCCTCCCGAAACAACTGGATTTATACAAAGAAAGAATACCACAAAAAACAAATAATGTCAATCTGTTCTATATAAAAAAACACGCGAATAAAATGTATCAAAACAATGAGGAGGACACATTATGACCGATATGGGAATATACAGCGATATCGCAAGCCGCACCGGCGGAGATATCTACGTCGGCGTAGTAGGGCCCGTAAGGACGGGTAAATCTACACTTATAAAACGGTTCACCGAGGCTCTTATACTGCCGAACATCGAGCTCGATTCCGAAAGAGAGCGTGCAAAGGACGAAATGCCGCAATCGGCTTCGGGCAGGACGGTTATGACGACCGAGCCGAAATTTATACCCGAGACCGCGGCGGAGATACCGCTCGGAGAGCGCGAAAGCTGCAGGGTAAAGCTTATCGACTGCGTCGGGTACGTCGTTCCGGGCGCAATGGGGCTTATCGAGGACGGACAGCCGCGAATGGTAAACACGCCGTGGTCGGACTCTCCCCTGCCCTTCGAAAAGGCGGCGGAGATAGGCACGCGCAGAGTTATCGAGGAGCACTCTACCGTCGGGATAGCGGTAACCACCGACGGCAGTATCGGCGAGTTGCCGCGAGAGGCATACACCGACGCAGAAAAGCGAGTCGTTTCGGAATTAAAGGCGATGAACAAGCCGTTTATAATCGTGCTCAACTGCGCCCGCCCCAATTCTCCGCAGTCGCTTTCGCTCGCCGAAGCGCTCGAAGCCGAATACGACGTTCCCGTTTTGCCGATAAACTGCCTCGATATGACCGAAAACGACATAAAGGACGTTCTTCGCGGTCTGCTCTATGAATTCCCCGTTCGAGAGCTCAAATTCACGCTTCCGAGCTGGACCGAGCTTCTCGAAAGCGGCGACTTGCTGCGCGAAAGAATGCTCGAAAGCATTCACGAAGCGGCAGGCTCGATAACACGCGTCGGAGAAATACGCGATCGCGCCCTTTCGATGTCAAATCAGCCCGATATCGAGGCAAGGCTCGACAGGCTTGAGCTCGGAAGCGGCTCGGCAAGCATCGCGATATCCATACCCGACCGAGTATTCTATTCGGTGCTCGGAGAAAAAAGCGGTTTCAGGATAGAAAATGAAAAATCCCTGCTTTCGATTATGACCGAGCTTTCCGAAGTCAAGAAAAAATACGACAAGGTCGCAAGCGCGATCGACGACGTTATGAACGACGGCTACGGCATCGTTATGCCCTCTATCGACGACCTAACTCTCGAGGAGCCCGAAATAGTAAAGCAGCCGGGCGGATACGGCGTTAAGCTGAAGGCGAGCGCGCCCTCGATACACATGATGAAGGCGGATATCGAAACCGAGGTCAACCCCATCGTCGGCACCGAAAGTCAGTCGGAGGAGCTTGTGAGCTTTCTTTTAAAGGAGTTTGAGGAAGACCCGAAGAGCATTTGGGAATCGAATATGTTCGGAAAATCGCTCCACGAGCTTGTGAGCGAAAACCTTAACAGCAAGCTCGCCCACATGCCCGACGAGGCGCGTGCGAAAATCGCGGGGACGATACAGCGTATTATAAATGAAGGCAGTGGCGGTCTGATATGCATACTGCTCTGATACCCGCCATTACCACGTTTTGCGAGCTTCGCGGCAAGGAGGTAGTCAACGTGATCGACGGCAGTCTTCTCGGCTGTATAAGCGATATCGAGCTGAACGTCTGCAACGGCGAGATACGCGCGTTGATCCTCCCCGGCGGCAACGGTATCCTTGCCTCGCTTTCGCAAAAGAACCGTATAACGATCCCTTGGTGCAACATCGAGCGCATCGGGAGGGATACGATACTCGTAAGGGCGGAAGCCGAGCACGAATAAATAAAAGAGAGAAGCGAACGAACTTGCACCGCGGCTTCTCTCTTTGTTTTTATTTCAGATTTTCTTTTATAAGGCTTGCATACACCTGCGCGAAGAGAAGGATTGCATTCTCCGCTTCCTCGACCGTGTTCCCGCAGGAGCCGACCTCCAAAAGCAGACTCCCCTTTGTAAGCGCCTGATTAAAAGCCGCGGAGCGCAGATTTATAGGTCTTGCAAGCGTGGGGTAAATATCGTTCATTTTTTGCTGTAAATGGGTCGCGAGGGTAAGGTTATCGCGCCAGCCGCCGTGCGCAGAGCCGCCCTCGTCGGTTCCGACAACGAGCATAAGCTGAGCGCAGTCCTTGCCGTTCAAGGTGGTCAGCGGCTTTATATTCCTATCGTTCGAATCGAAAACGCTGTCGCGGTGGAGGTCGATAACAAACTCGACCGTCGGATATTTCTCGAGCATTTTTTTAATGCCCTCGCGTGAATAGGTATAGGATTTATTGAAATCGGCAATATCGTACATCGTTTTATCGTGGACGGTATTTATTCCGAGCGAATTGAGCTTTTCGCAAAGGATCTCGCCGATATGTACCACGCCGCGCGATTCGTCCGTCGAGCGAAAGCTTTCCTCGGGCGAATAGAAATCGAAGCCGTTTTCGAGATAGCTTTCGCTTCCGTGGGTGTGGATTATAAGCACGAGCGGCTCGTTGTCGGGAATCGCACAGTCGATAGGAAACGGCTTTTTAAGATAATCGGCAAGCACGACGTTGTATTTCGTGCGGTTTATAATATTTAATTCGGGCACGCTTCCCGCCTCGTACCACGCAAGATTCGAGGAAAGCACGGGCAGATCGTTTTCGCTCGCCTCGGGCGTGGGTATGGGAGCTTCGGGCTCGTATTCACCGACAGGCTCGTCGGGAGCGGGCTCTGAGCAATCGATCTCTCCGCTTCCGAGATTATATTGCGGCGTACCGTTTCCCATAGCGGAAGTTCCCTGCAGCAGAGGTCTTTTCGTATTTCCGCTTATATGCGGTATCGCCCTCACGATATAGGGTATCGCCGCAAACACCGATACGAGCAAAAGCACCGAAAGCAAAAGACAGCCCCATTTTACAATAGCTTGTCTTTGCGAAACCGTTAGTCTTCTTTTCATTTAAAATCACATCCTCAAAGCATTATATGCGACGGATGCGAGATTTATGACGGCATCACAATTTTTATTTTGACTTCGCGCGCGGATACGGTTCGGAAACGTCGGTTACGCCAAGCAGATAATCTACACTCGTATCGTAAAAAAACGCCAGTTTTATTAAAACGTCGGTAGGAATATCCCGCTTCCCTATTTCATAATGAGAATAACAAACTTGAGTACAGCTCAAATAATCTGCAATATCCTTTTGATACAAATCCCTGTCTTCTCTAAGATCGCGTAATCTTTTATGCATTTCGCTCCTCCAAAATAGATTTCGAGGCTAGTATACGCAAAACAAAATGTTATATTGACAAATAAAACATTTTGTTTTATAATAACAAAAAGAAACGGTCGTTTTGACCAAATGGAGGTATAATATGCAGACAAAAGAAGCTTTGCTTAAAAAACGCTCGCAAATCGAAAAATTCTCGAAACTGATAGGATCCTGCTCCGGATTCGTTCTTGCAATTCGTTCGAACGGTACAGTTATTTCGTACGGACACAACCTCGACGGCAGATGTGATGTTGACTATTGGTACGGCGTCGAAGAGGTTTCCGGCGCGGTATACCATTCCACCGCACGCAGGTTTGACGGAAGTATTGATACAACCTACTTTATGCCCGAAAACGATGATGCGGAAAGATTTGACAACTACGGTCAATTCGATATCGAGGATTTTCCAAAGTCATGCAAAAAAGTCGCCGCAACTATGCAGTACACTTTCGTCCTTACAAATTCAGGTCGTGTAATGGCGACTCGTTACAAATCTCCTCACAATATGCCGGACCCGGACAACACCTACAGCAAGGCCACCTCCTGGTACGGAATCAAGGATATAGCAACCGGTTCGAGTATGAACACGATCATAGGTCTCAAAGAAGACGGTACCGTTGTCGCGGCGGGCAGCAATTACTACGGAATGTGCAACGTGCAAGGATGGAGCAATGTAGAGAAAATATATGCGAACGAGTCGACCGCTATAGGCATCAGAAATGACGGCACCGTGCTTGCAAGCAAATACATTGTTCCGTCCGGCAGGTACACTCCCGACGATATAAAACACTATTACGGTCAATGCGAGGTTTCGGACTGGAGAGATATAGTGGACATAGCACAGGGCACCAGACACACGGTAGGCTTGCGCTCCGACGGAACGGTTGTCGCAACAAAATATCGCAGCTTTCCCAACGGTACCTACCACGGACATTGCGAGGTTGCCGATTGGCAGGATATAGTTGCAATATCCGCATCGGATAATCTTACCGTAGGATTGCGATATGACGGTACGGTTGTAGCCGTCGGCGACAACAGCAACGGTCAATGCGACGTATCCGAATGGAACGACATAGTCGCGATACATGCAACCGCCAACGCGACGTACGCAATCAGATCCGACGGCACGATGCTTTCGACCGATTCGAATTTCATTCCGAACGGTCTTAAGTCGGATGGAACGCCAATAACGGGAAATGAAGACGAGGACTACAAGCTGTTCGGCGACATAAGCACCTTTGATGCAGAACGCGAGGAAGCAAAACGCAAATTAGCTTCCGGCGAAGCTCAAAAGGAACGCAAAGAGGCAACGGATAAGCATATAGCTTCACTGCATATCGAGAACCCAAGCACATGCAACAGCTCATCTCGGACAGAAAGCGAAGGCAAGCGCAGCATACCTATGATAGTAGCCGGCGTTGCGTCGATAATAGCTTCCGAGGTTATATTCAACTTTGTAAACAACATTGTATGGCCGCTGTTATTGCTGGGTGCAGGCATATTTCTGATCGCAATCGGTTCAAAAAAGAAAAAACGTTAAAAAACAAAGCATTACATTGAAGGGAGGAACAGCTATGGCAACTTGTGCATCCTGCGAATTCTTCGGCAAAAAAGAAAGCGTGGAATGGTGCTATCACAAATATAAGAATTGGAGCACCAGTGCGTACAATACAGCTTGCGAATATTACAAAAGCAAATGGTGATAGTAAAAGAGGTGCTCGGTGATTATTCCGAGCGCCTCAATTTTGTCAAGGAGCAACTATGAATTATTCAAACGGAAAACACTTACTGAATTTGGAAGAATACGAACAAGCCTTCGAGCTTTTTGAAACAGGTGCGCAAGCAGGCGATCCGAAATGCATTTACGGAATGATAGCAACACTGGCTTCCGCAAATATGGACTTTTCAAAGCATTTGCACGAGTTTGCGTGCTTATTACCCGAATTGCTTCGCATAGCAAACGAGAAAAAAGACAAAGACGTATGCTTCATCGTCGGAAGATGCCACGAAGTAGGCCTATGCACCGCCGTAAATATCGAAAAAGCCGTCGAATATTATACCGCAGCCGCAGACTTAGGAAACGAGGATGCAATGTTTAACCTCGGTTGCATTTTCTTACAGCAAACAAACGACATCGAAACAGCAACGACGCGTTACTTTCTCCCCTCTGCCGATTTAGGCAGTACAAATGCCCAGCTTGCAGTAGCGCATTATTATGACAAAAACGGAAACCGCGAAAATGCATTGCTTTGGTACAGCCGCGCCGCAAAAGACGGTTCTGTGCGCACAAAAGAAATTCTTAAAAATTTTCTGGCAAACCGCACAAAGTAAAGGTTTGCAAAAAGAGCATCAGCGGCATCACAAAACAAATTCCGCGCTTTCCTCGAAGGTCATTCCGTGCAGAGCCATATTTAGCGAAGAAGAGATAAGTTGCGAAAGGTTCTTTATTATAATATCGGTATCCTTCGGGGTTACGAAAAGCCCGTCCCTTGCCCCCGAAAGTATTTTTTCGGCAATGGCGCGGTATTCCTCTTCCCCGCCGCCGTGCTCCTCGATTATATCGAGTGCAAGCGTCGCGGCATCGACAACGGTCGGAACGCCGATCGACACGACGGGCACCCCCAAAAGCTCCTTATCGATAGCGACACGCTTATTCGAGACACCCGAGCCGGGCGAAATACCGTTGCTTGAAAGCTGCACCGTGGTTGCAAGGCGTGCAAGCCTGCGCGATGCGAGCGCGTCTATCAGTATAACGCATTCCGGCTTTACCGAAAGAGCGATGCTTTTTACTATCTCCGCCGATTCGATGCCGGTTTGGGCAAGCACGCCCGCGGCTATCGCAGAAACCCGACCGAACCCCGCGCCCGAAAACAGCTCGGGATCGATGTCCTCGATATGCCGCGTTACGATAAGCCTTTTGACAACCGACGGGCCAAGCGAATCGGGAGTAATGCTTTCGTTTCCAAGCCCCGCAACGAGCACGTCCCCCTCTCCCTTCGGCAAAAGCGATTTAATTTCCTCGGAAAGCGCAAGCGCCGTTTTTGCAAAAAGTGCTTTGTCGTTTTGCCAATCGCTTCCGATATCGAGAGTTATATATTTCCCCTCGGGCTTTCCCGAGCTTTTTCTCCCCGCCTCACCGCGAACCGTCGCCACGGTTATTTCGATTCCGTTTCTTTTTGCCGTGCTTATTTCTATACCGGACTCGCGCCCCCGCATTTCTTGGACCTCAAGCGCGAGATCGGTGCGCTTTTCAACCATAAAATCACTCCTGAAAACCATTTTTTTATTCATTTTTCCCCAAATCAAAATTTTTATAATTTTTTTGAAAAACCTATTGCAAAAACAGAAAAAGTGT
>JAGBWF010000167.1 GCA_017629895.1 Clostridia bacterium | reverse complement strand
AATTACGTGGCAACGCCCCGCTCGCTTTCGCTTGGGGGATATACCTATTGGTCGAGCTGGATTTCGCGCGATGCTATTCCGAAATTCAGGCGCGATCTCGCCCCGATGCTCGATGAATTCTTAAAAGATTAATCATAATGAGAAAAATTATCAATAAAATTTCAAAAAGCCCTTTACAAACCGAAAAAAGTGTGATACAATAG
Source organism: Clostridia bacterium (assembly GCA_017629895.1). Lineage (GTDB taxonomy): Bacteria > Bacillota > Clostridia > Oscillospirales > CAG-382 > Coliplasma. The sequence goes on along the minus strand of JAGBWF010000167.1, from coordinate 3,029 downwards.
CATCAAGATAAGAAAATTTACTGTTAGGAGCAAAATATGGCAAATATCGACGCAACCGCGCTGTTTAACATTTCGTATGGACTCTATGCATTGACGGTTAACGACGGAACGAAGGATAACGGTCTTATAGTTAATACCGCAGTGCAGATAACAAGCAATTCGCCGCTTATCGTTTCGGTAACGGTCAACAAGGCGAACTATTCGCATGAGGTTATACAAAAAACAGGCAAGCTCAATATTAACTGCCTTTCGGTGAAAGCGCCGTTTTCGGTTTTCGAAGCACTCGGATTCAGGAGCGGCAGGGATACCGATAAAATGAAGGATATTTCCTTCACCCGCTCCGAAAACGGTCTTGCGGTGCTTTCCGAAAACGTTAACGCATTCATTTCACTCGAGGTGATTAACGAGGTTGACGTTGAAACTCACACCGTATTTATCTGCAGGGTTACCGAATCTGCCGTTATCAATAAAGATGAATCGATGACCTATTCATACTACCATAAAAACGTTAAACCCAAGCCTCAGCCGAAGCTCGAAGCGAAAAAAGGCTATATCTGCAAAATATGCGGATACGTTTATGAGGGAGACCCCCTTCCCGAAGATTTCGTTTGCCCGCTTTGCAAGCACGGTGCAGAGGATTTTGAACCTATCGAATAAAAATTAATATAAACACAACTCAAAAGGAGCAAAAAAATGAAAGAAGTTAAATTTTATGTATGTGAAACCTGCGGTAATCTCGTGGGTATGATAAACGAATCCGGCGTTCCTATGATGTGCTGCGGTAAGAAGATGCAGCAGATCGTTCCCGGCACTGTTGAAGCAAGCAAGGAAAAGCATATCCCCGTTGCAACTCTCGAAAACGGCGTTCTTACCGTTAACGTCGGCTCTGTCGATCATCCTATGACCGAAGAGCATCTTATCGAATGGGTATACGTTCAGACAGACCGCGGCGGACAGAGAAAGGTGCTCAATGCAGGCGATGCACCCAAGCTTACCTTCGTCTTCACCGATGAAAAGCCCGTCGCTGTATACGCATATTGCAATCTCCACGGCCTTTGGAAGACCGAGCTTTAAGAAACGAGGTAATTAACGATGAAGGAAAACTACACTGTTTGTAACTGTATGCAGGTAAGCTACGGCGATATCGAGGATGCGCTTCATAATCTTCCTACTTTCGATGACGTGCTCGGCGCGTTCAAAGGCGTTCAGCTCGCAACAAAATGCTCGACAGGCTGTGGCGGCTGTCATCAAAAGGTGCTCGATATTATTTCCGAGCTTATGATGGCTCCCAAGTCTGATAACGCATAAATACTTATCGGGAAGGCGTTTTACCTTCCCGATTTTCGCATAAGGAATATTAAATATGGAAATGGTGCTTTTAACAGCGATGGGTGTCGGAGGAGCAACGCTTTTCGGCTCGATCATCGGCTTCGCTTTCAAAAAAATATCGCATAAATTCTCGGATATAGTCTTGTCCTTCGCCGCGGGCGTAATGCTCGCAGCCGCGGTTTTGGGGCTTATCCTGCCCTCGCTCGAATACGGCGGAAGGTCGGGCTTGATCGTAACCGTTGCGGGTATATTCGTCGGTGCGCTCTGTCTGAATATTATCGATAAAGTCGTGCCCCACCTTCATAAGCTTGTCGGGGGCGAGCAATGCTGTAATCCTGCACACGAGAATAAAAATCTTTCAAAGGTTCTGCTTTTCGTAACGGCGATTGCAATACATAATCTGCCCGAGGGCATTGCCGCGGGTGTCGGCTTCGGCTCGGGCGATACTACGCAGGCGCTTCTTATCGCGGGCGGTATCGCGCTTCAGAATATCCCCGAGGGTATGGTTATAATCGGCCCGATGCTTGCCGCGGGCGTAACACCGAAAAAAACCTTTGTCTGCGCGGCTCTAACAGGTCTTATCGAGGTTGTCGGTACACTTATCGGCTATTTCGCGGTTAGTATTTCGACGGTTATTCTTCCGTTCGCGCTTGCCTTTGCGGGCGGTACGATGCTTTACGTTATAAGCGATGAAATGATACCCGAAACACACTCCCACGGTAACGAACGCGGCGCAACCTATTCGCTCCTTGTCGGCTTTTGCATAATGCTCGCAACCGATTTCCTCTTGGGATAATTGCACAATAACGCTTGTGCAAAAAAACAATCGATATCTCCTCTATGCCTGCTATTTTGTAATAAAAAACAGATTTTAAAGAGATCGTAAAAAACGCAAAAACGCGCTTGCAAAACACGGCGGTTGTGATATACTGAAAATACAGAGACGTATTTTAAATTAAGTTAGGGAGGTAAAACGATGAAAAGATTGGTTTTATTATTGGTTGTTCTCGGTTTATTGCTTGCCGCTTGCAACAGCGTAACCGTAGAAAACAGCAGCGAACCGATAACCGAAAGCGCGGATTCTTCTGTCGAATCTTCCGACGAAAGCACGAAAATTCGCGATGAAGAATCTTCCTTAACGGAAGAAAGCTCTGAATCGCCCGAAAGCTCCGGCAATTCTTCGGATGTATCGGATACTCCCGAAGAGCCGTTCAAAGAATCCGTGGTTGCGGAAAAAGGAATACAAAACATTCCCTTCACTCAAGAAGAAATTATGTATCCGAACATAGTATACCATATAGGCACCTATGATTCCGACCTGCAATATTATTCAAGATTCGGCGATAACGTTTACGTTACAATTCAGATTAATAATACCGATGACGAAGAATATTTAGAAGGCACACAAAAATACACAAACGGAAAGCCGACGACGTTTTATCCCTACGTATGCAAGGTAATCGAGTATAAGGGGCAAGCATACGGAATATACCGCACCTTTGGTGCCTATATAGATGCTCGCCGTTATTATGCAAAGCTCAACGACGACGGTTCTTGCGATATTTTGTTTGAATGCTGGGATGTTTCGTATATAAACGGAAGAGTATATTATTTCGAATATAACGAAGAGATTTCTGAGCATCAGATCATATCGATCAACCCGGATACCAGCGATCCGATCGTAGTGTCTGAAGAGGATT
>JAGBWF010000020.1 GCA_017629895.1 Clostridia bacterium | reverse complement strand
CAAAAACCGTGATTTCTCGCTTGTCGAGGACAGAAAAGCGGCGCTTAAATGGCTTATCGACGAGCAGTATGCGCGCTTCAACGAAAAGCAGTATAAGCACCTCGAGCTTAAGGGCTATTATTGGTTCACCGAGGAAATCAACTATGCCGATAACCAGCTTTTAGAGCTTTTGCAGTTCACTACCGATTACGTTCGCAGTATGGGGCTTATCACTACCTGGATACCCTATTATCACGCATCCGGCTATAACGATTGGCAGAATCTCGGCTTCGACGTCGTTTGCTATCAGCCGAACTATGCGTTCAATCAGGCGGTTCCCGATTCGCGTCTCTTCGATGCGGCAGACACCGCAAAGCTTTTGGGTATGTGCATCGAGCTCGAGGTGGGCGGCACAGAGCCCTGGCATATCGAAAGAATCAAGAAATACTATGCCGCAGGCGCGATTACCGGCTATATGAAGGATGCCGCGCACATGTATTATCAGGGCGGCGTTCCCGACGTATACTACAAAGCATATAAATCCGAGGACCCCTATCTCCATTCGGTTTATAACGATACCTACCGCTTCATAAAGGGCACCTTTAAAGCGGACGAAATAGAATTCAAAACGGAGGAATAATCAAATGATCGACAAAGTAAAAGACGCCAACACCGATAAGCTTGCAGAAGCAATTGTAAGCGTGCGCTCGGTAGACGAAGCATACCGCTTCCTCTCCGACCTCTGCACTATCAGCGAAATCACCGAAATGAGCAAACGTCTCACCGCGGCAAAAATGCTCCGCGACGGCAGCACTTATAATGAAATTGCCGAAAAGACACATCTTTCGACGGCTACCATCACCCGTGTTAACCGCGCTCTCCGCTACGGCAGCGACGGTTACGCAATGGTTCTCGACCGTATCTCCGAATAATGAGCTACACCGCGCTCGCCTCTGTCTACGATAAGATAAACGGCGAAGCATATAAGCCGTATGCGGAAATGCTGTGTGAATATTTCTCGCTTGCAGATATCCCGATAAAAGAGGTTCTCGACCTCGGATGCGGCACGGGCGGTATAACAGCCGTCCTCGCCGATAAGGGATACGATATGATCGGGCTTGATATCTCGCCCGAGATGCTGAATTTCGCGCGGGAGCGCAATTACGGCAAGAACACACTCCTGCTTTGTCAGGATATGTGTGAATTCGAGCTCTACGGCACCGTGCAGGCGATATATTCATCCTTTGACTGTCTGAATTATATTCTCGAAAACAAAGACCTCGCGCAGGTCTTTGTTTTGGCGCGCAATTATCTCGAAGCGGGCGGCTTGTTTATCTTCGATATAAACACCGAGCACAGATATAAAAACGTCTTCGCAAACAACTGCTTCGCCTATGAATTCGAGGATATTTTTGCGGTCTGGCGCAATTCTTACGACGAAAAAACGAAAAAATGCGATTTCGAAATAGATATCTTTTCGGAAAACGAGGACGGAAGCTACGAAAGAGAATTCGAAAGCCAGACACAGCGGCTTTATACGCGTGAGGAATTGATTTCGGCGGCTGTCGGCTTCGAGCTTCTGAAAATCGAAGGCGGCAAGGGCTTCGACGGCTGTGAGCCGGATGAGAAGGAATATTACATCTTTAAAAAGCTTTAAAATCTTTGAAAAGGCGGAAAAGCAGGCAATGAAGATAAGCGATATCTTAAAAACAAAGGAAATAACCGTTTCGGCGGAAATATTCCCCCCGAAATTAGGCACCGAGCTCGGTCAAAGCCGTAAAATCGTTTCCGAAATGGCGGAATTGAAGCCCGATTTTATCAGCGTTACCTATGGCGCGGCGGGCTCTACCGCGCGCTTTACCGCAGAGCTTGCGGAGGCTGTCGAAAGCTGCGGTGTTGCCTCGCTCGCACACGTTACCTGCGTTTCGTCCGACGAAGACACGCTCGAAGAATACCTCAATTCGCTAAAATCGAACGGTATCCAAAATATCCTCGCGCTACGCGGCGATATGCCTGTCGGCAGAGAGCCGAAAAGGGTCTATCCCCATGCGAGCGACCTTGCTTTAGCGATAAAGCAAAGGGGCGATTTCTGCGTGGGCGGTGCCTGCTATCCCGAGGGGCATCCCGAGGCGGCAAGCGTTTCGGCGGATATCGAGGCTTTGAAGATAAAAGCCGAAAGCGGATGCGAGTTTTTCACAACGCAGATGTTCTTCGATAACGACGTAATGTATTCGTTTATGACGAAATTTCAGCGCAAGGGCATAAACATCCCCGTTATTGCGGGAATTATGCCGATAACCAATGCGCGCCAGCTTGGCAGAAGCGTTTCGCTTTCGGGTACCGCCGTGCCCAGACGCTTCCGCGAAATCGTCGAGCGCTTCGGAGATAAGCCTCTTGCGATGCGTCAGGCGGGTATTGCCTTCGCGACAGAGCAGATCATCGACCTTATCGCGAACGGCGTAAACAATATACATATCTATGCTATGAACAAGCCGGACGTGCTTGCCGAAATACTTTCGAATATTTCGTATATCCGCGAAATATAAAACGGTACGGAGCATAATTTTATGAAATTTTCAGATATCATCGGTAAAAAAACGCTCGTTTTCGACGGCGCGATGGGTACTATGCTCCAGCGCGCAGGTCTTAAAGCGGGCGAAATACCCGAAAAAATGAACGTCTGCAGCAGCGACGCCGTAAAAAGCGTCCACCGCCTTTATATCGAAGCGGGTGCAGACGTTATTTCCACAAATTCATTCGGCGCAAACGCAGTAAAGCTCGCTTCCCACGGTATGGATGCCGAAGCCGAGGTTGCGCGCGCCGTCGCACTTGCAAAAAGCGTTGCGGCAGAATACGAAAAAACGATTTTCGTTGCCGCAGATATCGGCCCGACGGGTAAGCTGATGTCGCCTTTGGGCGATTTTAGCTTCGAGGAGGCGGTAGAAGCCTTTAAGGGCGCGGTCATAGGCGCAGAAAAGGCGGGTGCGGATCTTATATTCTTCGAAACCTTTTCGGATCTTTACGAATGTAAAGCCGCGATAACCGCCGCAAAGGAAAATACAAGCCTTCCCGTGGCCGTTTCGATGACCTTCGACGAAAGCGGGCGCACGCTTACGGGTGCGGATGCCGAAACCGTCGCGGCGTATCTTTGCGCGGTCGGCGCGGATATTCTCGGCGTGAACTGCGGTCTCGGCCCCGACGCGATGGAGGCTATCGCGATACGTCTTGCCGAGGTCAGCGGAAAGCCGATAATCGTAAACGCGAACGCAGGCTTGCCCAAAATCGACGAAAACGGCAACACTTATTTCGACGTACCGCCCGAACGCTTCTTCGCATTTGCGAAAAAGCTTGTCGAAAACGGTATCGCCGCGGTCGGCGGCTGCTGCGGCACCTCGCCCGAATATATAAAGCAGGTTTCGCTTGCGATATGCGGGCTCGATTGTCTTCTTCACCTTCCGAAAACAGTCCGCACCGTCTGCTCGGGCACGAAATGCTATACACTCGGCAAAAAAACGGCAATCGTCGGCGAAAGACTCAACCCGACAGGCAAAAAGAAGCTCAAGGAAGCGCTGAAAAACGGCGATCTCGATTATCTCTGTGCCGAAGCGGTCGCACAGCAGCAGGCGGGCGCCGATATCCTCGACGTAAACGTAGGCATACCCGAAATCGACGAAACCGATATGCTTCCGAAGGTCGTTCTCGCCTTGCAAAAGGTAACCGACCTGCCGTTGCAGCTCGATTCGGCAAATCCGCAGGCTCTTTCGGCGGCGGCAAGGGTATATAACGGCGTTCCGATAATAAATTCGGTCAACGGCAAGCAGGAAAATATGGATGCCGTGCTCCCGATAGTGAAAAAATACGGCGGTCTTTGCGTTGCCCTCCTTCTCGATGAGGACGGTATACCCGATAACGCTGAGGGCAGGCTTGAAATTGCCGAGCGTATCGCGAAAAACGCGGCAATGCAGGGTATCTCTCCCGAAAGACTGCTTTTCGACGCGCTCACTCTAACAGTCGCAACCGATGAAAAGAGCGGCGAAAAAACGCTTTGCTGTGTCGAAAATCTCGCAAAGAGCGGATATCTCACAGCTCTCGGCGTTTCGAACATTTCGTTCGGTATGCGACACCGCGAAAGCATAAACGCTTCGTTTCTCGGTGCGGCAATGTCGCGCGGGCTCTCCGCCGCGATACTAAACCCCTCAAGCGAAACGATGAAGCTTATGATAAACGAGGAAAATCCCCCGCGCGATTTCGTTTTCAGCTACGATGCGGGCGAGGAATCGCAATCGAAAACGGCTCAAAAGGAAATGACACTCTTCGACGCCGTATATTCGGGGCTTGCAAAAGCCGCGTTTGATATCGCGACAGAGCTTTTGAAGAGCCTTTCTCCGCTTGAAATTATCGAAACAAGGCTCGTTCCCGCGCTTGACGCGCTCGGAAGGGACTACGAGGATAAAAAAATCTTCCTGCCGCGCCTTTTGGGCGGTGCAGAGGCGGCAAAATCCGCTTTCTCGGCTGTAAACGCCGCGCTTTCGAAGGACAGCGGCAAAAAGGGCGAAAAATTCGTTATCGCAACCGTTAAGGGCGATATCCACGATATCGGTAAAAATATCGTTGCAACACTGCTTTCGAACTATGGCTTTGAAGTTATCGACCTCGGCAGAGACGTGCCTCCGAAGGCAATTCTCGAATCTCTCGAGGAAAGCGGCGCAAGGATGCTTGGACTTTCGGCGCTGATGACCACCACCGTTCCGGCAATGGCAGAAACGATAAGTCTTGTAAAAGCGGCACTACCCGAGGTGAAAATCGCCGTCGGCGGTGCGGTGCTGACCGAGGACTACGCGCTTTCTATCGGCGCGGATTTCTTCGGCGCAGACGCTATGGCAACCGTTAAATTCGCACAAAGCGTAACACAAGAATAAAACAGACCGATATAAATGGGCTATTTACGCCCTTGAAAAGAAAATGAAAAAAGAAACAGTGTGCTTTCAACGAAACGAAAGCGCACTGTCTTTTTATAAGGAATAGAGATTTTTTATTGTATTTTCAAGGGCTTTGAAGAAAAACTTCGACTGCCTTACTCTTGTAAGGCGACGCTCGTTTTTCTTCAAAACTACCCTCATTTCTCTCGGTCTGAGAGGTAGAACTGATTAATTTTTCTGCTCCAAAGCGCCCGCGATTGCAAAAATATAGTTTTCGCAATCCTCGAACTTTATCGCGAAGGTTTTTATCGCAATACCGTGAATCTTCTTAACAAATCTCGGGCCGTCTACCACAGAAAAGTTGGGGAACTCCGCGATAGTCTTGCCTGCCGCCTTAACGTAGGCTTCCTTGCGGACCCAGATTTTTATAAAGGTCTCAAGCTCCGCCTCGCGCGAGGAATCACGAAGAAATTCAACCTCGTCCACCGAGAAAAATCGCTCCGCGATGGTCATATAGTCGATCTTCTTTTCGGGATCGGCTATTGCGGGGATATATTCGCCGTCGATACCGATAGCCTTTTCGAAAAGCACGACGAGCATAACCTTACCGCAGCAGGTTATCGAAATATTCATCTTCTTATCGATGTTCGTGATCGTAGCTCTGCCCTTTTCGTCGTATTCAACCTTTGCCTTCGGGTTGTTAAGATATTCTCTAACAGCCTTCTGTATATCGCTCTGACGCTGTCTTTTCGTAGAGCTGTTTTCAAGAATAAAGGTTTTCAATGCCATTTACTGTTCCTCCGCGGCTGTGGTTTCATTTTCAGCCGTACCGTTTGTATTTTCGATGTTTTCCGCATCGGTTACCGCCGCTTCGTCATTTTCCGCAGCCGCTTCCGATTCCTTTTCCTCGGTATCGGGATCGACAACCGCGAATCTCGCAACGCTTGCGCCTTCCTCAAGACGCATTACGATAACGCCGGATGCGCTTCTGCCGTATACGGGGATTTCGGAGATGCGTGTACGGATAATGATACCGCCGTCGGTTATAAGCATAACCTCTTCGTTCGCACGAACAAGCTTCAAGCCCGCAAGTACACCGGTTTTTGCGCTGATGCCGTGGCAGATAAGACCTCTGCCGCCGCGGTGCTGACGCTTGTATTCGCTCGTTATGCTGCGCTTACCGAAGCCGTTTTCGGTGATAGTAAGAATATAAAGCTCGTTATCGTCGCTGCCCTCGGGTATAATGCCGGCGCCGACAACGTAATCGCCCTCATCGAGCGTAACCGCACGTACACCGCGCGCGTGTCTGCCCATTTCGCGAACGTCGTTTTCGGTAAATCTGATCGAAATACCGCGGTTTGTCGCAACGATAATATCGTCGTTGCCCTTCGATTTGAGAACGTAAAGCAGCTGATCGCCCTCATCGAGAGTAATCGCATAAAGACCGTTCTGACGCTTGGTTTTATACGCCATAAGGTTGATACGCTTAACAACGCCCAAACGGGTGATAAGCACAAGATTCTGATCCTCGGTAAACTCGGTAACGGGCACGATAGCCGTGATCTTTTCGTTTTCATCGAGCGAAAGCAGGTTGACAAGGTTGGTGCCCTTTGCAGTACGCGTGCTTTCGGGAATTTCATAGCACTTCTTTATATAAACTCTGCCGTTATTCGAGAACATAAGAAGGAAATCGTGGCTGTGCGAGATAATAACGTCCTCGACAAAGTCCTCTTCTCTCGTTCCCATAGCGGTAATACCCTTACCGCCGCGGCGCTGTGCCTGGTAGGTATCGCTCGGCAGACGCTTTACGTAGCCCGCGCGGGTAGCGGTGATAACACAGCTTTCACGCTCGATAAGGTCCTCGATAAGAATATCGTTTTCCGCCTCGACGATATCGGTACGTCTTTCGTCGCCGTATTTATTTTTGATAAATTCAAGGTCTTCCTTGATAATCGCGATAAGCTTGGTTTCGTCGGCAAGAATTTCGCGAAGCTCTTTGATAAGGCTGTAAAGCGCGGCGAGACGGTCCTCTATCTTCTGGCGTTCCATACCCGAAAGCTTACCGAGAGTCATCTCGACGATAGCCTGAGCCTGTGCCTCCGAAAGCGAGAAACGCTCCATAAGGTTTGCCTTTGCATCGGAAATGCTTGCGCTCGCACGGATTATCGAAATAACCTCGTCGATATTGTCGATAGCTATCTTATAGCCCTCGTAAATATGCGCCTCGTGCTCTGCCTTTGCAAGATCGAATTTAACCCTTCTCGTAACAACTTCCTTGCGGTGAACGAGATAGTGGTTGAGCACCTCTTTAAGATTTAAAAGCTTGGGAACACCGTTTACAAGCGCGACCATATTTACCGCGCAGGTGTCCTGAAGCTGTGTGTATTTATAAAGCAGGTTAAGAATAATTTGCGCGTTCGCGTCCTTCTTAACGTCGATAACGATACGCATACCCGCCTTGCCCGATTCGTTACGGATATCGGCAATACCCTCGACGCGCTTGGTCTTGACAAGCTCGACCATGCTTTCAAGAAGCATCGAACGGTTGACCTGATAGGGAAGCTCGGTGATAATAATGCTCGTTCTGCCGTTCTTTTCCTCGAAATGCGCCTTTGCGCGAACTCTTATCTTGCCTCTGCCGGTCATATACGCTTCATATATGCCGCTCGTGCCGTAGATCGTGCCATAAGTCGGGAAATCGGGGCCCTTGATATACTGCATAAGCTCGACGATAGAGCAATCGGGGTTATCGACAAGATGCAACGTCGCCTCGATTACCTCGCGAAGATTATGTGTGGGGATATTGGTAGCCATACCGACCGCAATACCGACACTGCCGTTTACCAGAAGGTTCGGGAAGCGCGAGGGGAGAACAACCGGCTCCTTGCGGGTATTATCGAAGTTGGGAACGAAATCAACGACGTCCTTTTCGATATCCGCCATCATTTCGTCGGCAATTTTCGACATTCTCGCCTCGGTATAACGGTATGCCGCAGGGGGATCGCCGTCGATATTACCGAAGTTACCGTGCTTATCGATAAGCATATAACGCAGAGAGAAATCCTGACCCAAGCGCACCATAGCATCGTAAACAGACGCGTCGCCGTGCGGATGGTATCTACCGAGCACGTTACCGACGGTCGTTGCGGATTTGCGGTGGGGCTTATCGTAGGTCAGCCTGTCCTCATACATTGCATAAAGAATTCTGCGGTGAACCGGCTTCATACCGTCGCGCACGTCGGGCAGAGCTCTGCCGACGATAACGCTCATCGCATAGTCGATATAACAGCTTTTTATTTCGTTTTCTATTCCGATATTATGAATAACCTGTTCTTCGTGGTTACTGTAATCGTATTCGTGAGCCATTCTTTTTATTTACCGCAATGAAGGCGGATTTTTAATGCAGGCAATACCCGCGTGGATAAAATTGCATTATAATCCTGCTTTTTACGGAACTCTCCTTCATACTATTTTTGTGAGTATCTTCTCTTGCAAAATTTTGCTCAGAGCGAGATGATTTTTGTGTCGAGAGCGAAGCTCTATTAGGTGTCGAGGTTTGCGTATTTCGCGTTTGCTTCGATAAATTCGCGTCGCGGCTCGACCTTGTCGCCCATAAGCACCGAGAAGAGTGCGTCTGCTTCGAACGCGTCCTCAATGGTAATGCGCTTCAAAATTCTGCGCTCGGGGTCCATAGTGGTTTCCCAAAGCTGCTCGGGGTCCATTTCGCCCAAACCTTTATATCTCTCTGCCTGAGCGTTTCCGCCGAGCTCCTCGACGTACATATCTCTTTCCTCGTCGGAGAAGGCGTATCTCTGCTGCTTGCCTCTGTATACCTTATAAAGAGGAGGCATTGCCGAATATACGTGTCCCGCCTCGATAAGCGGACGCATATGGCGGAAGAAGAAGGTAAGAAGCAGGGTTTTGATATGCGAGCCGTCTACGTCGGCATCGGCCATAAGGATAATTTTGCCGTAGCGAAGCTTTGTAATATCAAATTCGCTTCCGATACCCGTGCCGAGCGCGAGGATTATCGGAATTATCTGCACGGAGGAATAAATTCTGTCGATTCGGTTCTTTTCGACGTTAAGAATCTTACCGCGAAGGGGAAGAATTGCTTGGAATCGGCTGTCGCGGCAGTCCTTTGCCGTACCGCCCGCCGAGTCTCCCTCTACCAGATAGAGCTCGGTATATTCCATTCTTCTTTCGTTACAGTCGGCAAGCTTGCTGGGAAGAGAAGCCGACTCGAGCAAGCCCTTTCTTCTCGTGAGCTCACGCGCCTTCTTCGCCGCCTCTCTCGCTCTTGCGGCAAGCACCGATTTTTCGATAATAATTCTTGCGGTTTCGGGATTTTCCTCGAAAAATACCGAAAGCTTTTCGTTTACAATACCCTCGACAAGCGTTCTTATTTCGCTGTTACCGAGCTTTGCTTTGGTCTGGCTTTCGAACTGCGCGTCCTCGAGCTTGACCGAAATGACGGCGGAAAGACCTTCACGCACGTCGTCGCCGGTGAGCTTTTCATCGTTCTTGAAGAGGTTGTATTTCTTGCCGTAATCGTTTAGCGCCTTTGTAAGACCGACCTTAAATCCGGTTTCGTGCGTACCGCCGTCAACGGTATGCATATTGTTTGCGAAAGAAAGTATCGAATCGGTAATCGTTTCGTTATACTGAAGCGCGATCTCCGCCACAGAGGTATCCTTCTCGCCCGAAACGTAAATTACGGGGTGAAGAGGGTCTGCACCCTTTTTCTGATTCAAAAATTCAACGAAGGAGCGAATACCGCCCTCAAAGCAGAAATGCTCGCTCGTTTCCTCTGCCGTTCTTTTATCGGTGATGGTTATCGAAACGCCTGCATTAAGGAAGGATTGCTCGCGCAGTCTTGTTTTAACCGTTTCGTAATCGAATTCGACCGTTTCGAAAATGGTATCGTCGGGCCAGAAGCGAACGTGAAGACCGTGATTTTCGGTAGCTCCTGTTTCGCGGAATTCCTCGACGACGTTACCGCGCTCAAAGGCGATATAATAGCCCATTCCGTCGCGGTAGTTATTGAGCTCGACACGCTTCGAAAGCGCGTTAACAACGCTCGCACCGACGCCGTGAAGACCGCCGGCGATCTTATAACCGCCGCCGCCGAATTTACCGCCCGCGTGAAGTATCGTATAGATAACCTCAAGCGTGGGACGGCCAACGGTAGGATGAATACCCGCGGGAACACCGCGGCCGTCGTCGGTAACCTCACAGCTTCCGTCGGCGTGGAGAATTACACCTATATTTTTACAGTGTCCGGCAAGAGCCTCGTCGATCGCGTTATCGACGATTTCGCTTATAAGGTGATGCAAGCCCTTTACCGAGGTCGTACCGATATACATACCGGGACGCTTTCTTACAGCCTCAAGTCCTTCAAGCACCTGAATCTGACTGTCGCCGTACGCATTATCGACAGGGTTCAGAATATCGTTCTTTTCTTCCATATTATACCTCCGTTTTGGGTTTTATCTTTCCCAAATTGGTTTGATTTCGTTTTTTATACGTTTTTTTATGCTTTCGGTAGAAATACCGCTTATATATATCGTATCGCTGTATTCACCGTCGCAAAGAATAAAGCTTTTCGGCAGGTCGTTGCTCAGATTTACAACACCGTGCTCCTCTTCCTTACGGCGAAAAAGCCCGTTCGTTGCAGATGATACGCCCGCTTTCTCGAGATCGAAAATCCCGATTATTTCTTTTTTATCGATACTTTCGCCCTTTTCGAGCTGTAAATATCTCATATTTATCTCCGAAATTATTTATTTCAGTATTTTTCCTTCTCGCACGAAGAT
>JAGBWF010000166.1 GCA_017629895.1 Clostridia bacterium | reverse complement strand
CGCAGTATCTCGAAAAAGCATCGCTCGAGACCCGCATCCTTTACGTTTCGGATAAAATTGATATACAGGGTATCCTTATAAGAAAGCATACCGCAATTATAGGGCGCAGACGCCTGCGCACCGAGAATAAAATCGAACCTTTCGATATATTGCGCCATCTCCTCGGGCAGCTTGACCGCGCCGAGATTCGAAAACGAAAGGCAGGATTTTCTTTCGCCCGAGGTATCGTAGACCGTCTTCATAACGAAATTTTTGAGCGGGAGAGGAATAAGGCGGACAAGCGGGTTGCGCTCGTCGCCGACGTTTTTCGCGATAACGCCGCCCATATGCTTCGCGTTGACCTCAAGCCCCATTTTGTGATATATCACCGCGCATATCTCGTCGAGCGTATAATCTCCGAGACGCGGATCGATATCGGGTATCGTATACATAGCGAAATTACGAAGCGTTTCGCTCGGGAAAAGCCGACGCAGGTTTACGGGGATAAGAAGCTTTATTCGCTTTTGCTTTTTGATATCCGGCGTTCTCTGCTTTTGAAGCTCGAGCAGTGCCTTCATCATCACCGCGCTGAAAAATACCGTAAGCGAATAGCCGCGTTTCTTCGAGCATTCGAGCGCCTCGGAAACAGGAATCTTTAAACAGGTGAGCGCCAAAAAGCCGTCCTCGAACCTTTCGGCTCCCATTCGCCAGGCGTTCGTGTCTCTTCTGCTTGCGGGTACGTTACCCGCATATTTCAAAAAGCTGTCCTCGAGCTCGCTTTCCTTCGGCGGCTCTTGTCTGTCGAGAATCCCGTCGGTAAGCGGAATTTCGATTTTGTATTTTCTTTCGATATATTCGGCGACAAGATTTTTGAGAAACGTCAAGGCGCCGGTACCGTCGGTAAGCGAATGAAAATATTCGACTGCGATGCGGTTTTTATGTACGATCACTCTGAAGGCGCAGGAAGACAGCTCCTTTTTATCCATAAAAACGAGCGGATAGCTGTATTCCTCTTTTATTTCGGGCGGGGATTCGACCTGCTGAAGATAAAACCAGAACGCACCCTTCAAAAGCCTTGCGGCAATCGAGGGAAAACGCTTGACGATAACGGCAAGCGCCTCCGAAAGCACCTCCCTATCGACAGGCTCGGTCAAGGTAACGGACTGTCGGTAGAGATTGCTCCAGTTTTTTCGCATCGCGGCGGGATATATCTTCGCCGCATTGTCGAGCCTTACCCAACGCAGATTTTTCTTCGCCTTTTTAGCCATAAATTCTCCGTAAAAACAGACTCTTCGGGAGCCTTTGCCGACTCCCTTGTACCATTATATCATATAAAATTCCAAAAATAAAGAAATTTTTTCAACAAAGCAAAAAACGGCGCTTGCACGCCGCTTTTCTCAATCCAAAAATTCACGTATTTTCGCAAAGCTTTTATTCAAAGCCGCGAAATTTATAATTCCGTTTTTGTCAAAGGAGGTCGCCTCAACGGTAAAATCGTTTTTATACCCCTTCTCCTTCAAAAAGCCGAAAAGCCTTTCGAAATCAACGTGTCCCTCGCCGATATTGAGCGTGGCAAGCCTTTCCCACTCCATATATCCGCCCGCATAGTCGTTTATATGAAAATGCGCAACGTGCGAAAAAAGCTCCTCGCTTTCGGGCAGATAAAGCAGCTCGTTCTGGCAATGAAATTCCGCCATTTTCGTATCGTAGGTGAAGCGAACGTCGTGATACTCCGTCATCAGCTCGCAAAAATGCGTATACGGGTCCTTGCGGTTGCAAACGACGTTTTCGACGGTAAGCAAAAGTCCGTAGCGGTCGGCAATGCTTCGCAGGGTTTTATAGCATTCGATATTGTTCGCGATGTTTTTGTCCGAGTCCACGCTGCCCCAAAGGTGCAAAACCAGCTTTTCCGAGCCGATATCGCGCGCAATCGCGCAGTTCGTTTCGAAAAGCGAAAAGGCTTGCTCTACGTCGCCCTCTCCGTCGCGGCTTATAAGATTTCCGACGCTTTTTTCGATATGAAATACGGGAAAATCCACCGAAAGAGAGGCTAAAAAGCTTTTTATCTCCTCGATCTCACCGTGCCAGGTGTTATACATCAAAAATTCAAATCCGTCGCAATCGAGTTCACGCGCGCATTGCTTCAGAAGTCTGTAATCCCTGCCGTTCGGGCGGCCGATAAGCGCACCCGTCGAGCATAATATTCGGTTCATCTCTTCACCTCGCGGTCAATATTTTTTATACGAATCTTTGTGCGTATCCGCATCTTTTGCAAAGCTCCTCGCTCGCGATTCCTCTGCAAAAGCCGTCACGCATCGCCCTTGCCCTTTCCGAGCCGAGTATTTCGTTTACGTCCTGAGTGAATATATTTCCGAGCGAAATAATCCCATCGCTGTCCAGACAGCAGGGCACCACCGTGCCGTCGGCGAGGATGCCGAAATGATCCTTCAAGCCGTAGCAAAAGAATTTTTCGCCCTTGATATCCGCCTCGGCATCGGGCCATTCGAACCGCTCTCCCCAATCGATATGTATCTTGTCGCGTATCCTTATTCCGCGGGTGTTTTTCGCCCATTCGCCGACAAGGTTTTCCTTTAAAAGCTTTATCGCGGCTTCGTTTCTGCCGCCGTCAAGCCCCTCGTTCCAGAGACGGAACACCGTGATTATCCCCTTGTCTGCGGCAAGGGCTGCAAAATCGCTCACCTCGCGTATATATCGACAGTGCTCCTCGTCGCTTCCGTTTTCGAAGCTGTGAATCGAAATATTAACCTTGTGCACGCCCGAGTCCAAAAGCTCGTCTCCACGGCTTTTTATCAGCGTTCCGTTCGTCGTTACGATAGATTTAAAGCCGCGCGAGCGCGCAGTTTTGATAAAATCGGGAAGCAGAGGGTGTGTCAACGGCTCGCCCATAAGATGATAATAAATATATTCGGTACGACCGCTCAGACAATCGAGAATATGCGAAAATTCGGACATACTCATCCGCCGCAAAGCTCTCTTGTGCCCGTGGCAAAACGAGCAGCTCATATTACATATATTGGTTATTTCTATATAAACCTTGCTGTACATAACCTATCCTCGTTCACCGAAAAATCGCTCCGCCGCAGATTTCTTCAAAATATCATCACGGACCTTTTGCGTCAAAATCTGCTGTCAGTTTTAGGGTGTGGTTTTGCTTTTTCGGTTTGTCAAAACGGTCGACTCCACTTGATTGCTTTTGGCAACGTCTTTGCCGTCATAATCATCGTGGCAATCAGCACAAAGGAAGAAAAACACATCCTCCAAAGGCTTATGTGCATCAATGAATTTCTGCTCGAAATCATATAGGTCGACTTCATAATTATCGGGCGATATCAAGAAATTATCATCAAGAATTTTTTTGATCAAATCGTTTCTTTCAAAACCGTTTCTATGTGCCGCCTCAAGAGTTTTCTTCACGCCGCAGCACTCGCAATACGTTACCTGCTTTTTCGGTGTTTTTGTAATTGCCTGAATTTTATTTCGCCATTTAGGACCGGTAAAGGTCTTGAAATCATCAAAGCTGCCTTTGAAAGTACAGGCTGCGGCAGCCGGTGCAGGTGTTGAAGGAGTATATGTATCAAGATACTCGACATAAAGAACAAGTGCTCTCTTAAGAGAACGTAAGCCTTTAAGATAACTACCGGATATATTTATGCGAACGTTGGGGACGCATCCGTTTCTTGCATCTTCTGCGGTATAAGTGAAATCCGACAAAAGCTCTGCGCAGCCGTCTTTTATGTATTCGTATTCGATGTTATATTCTTCTTTAATTCTGTTGATTCTCGAATTGATAGAAGCAGCGGTATTTTCTTTGAGACTTTTGTTGTTCACCAACCATTCTTGAAAGGTGTCCCATGTAAAATTGTTTGTACTCATTTTATTTCTCTCCTTAAACATACTGCCCCGAAGCCTTTTCGGGTTTCGGGGAAGTTAAAATCCAGTTAGTATTATTCCCCTTATTCCCACTTTTTTTGAGAATCCGGTTCTGCTTATTTTCTTTATATTATATCTAAAAAACACCTTTTTTCAAGGGGGTTTACATATATTCCACGGGTTATTCGGTTTTTTGTTGCAAAAATCGTTGCAACAACCTTAAGAGGAATTTCTCGCTCTATCACTCCTTCTTCTTTCGATCTCATTATTTCTTTTTCATATTCTTTAATGTGTCTATATGTCCTTGACATAAAAATTCCTCCTATGGTAGTTTCTTTAATTCTACCATAGGAGGCTCTTTTTTTCTATTGTCCGTTTTTTACGGACTTGTTCAAAACGAGAAGCTCGTTTTTTATTTATTTTTTGCGTTTGATAAACAATACCGCTCCGACAGCCAAGACGATAAACGCGATAACGCAAATTACGATTATCGTAAAGCTTCCCGAATTTTCGTCTTCGGGATCGGCGCTTACCGAGCCGTCCGATGCTTCATCGGTAATTTCACCGATTTGGTCTTCGGAGGTGTCGCTTACCGAGCCGTCCGATGCTTCGGTATTTTCACTGATTTCGTCTTCGGGATCGGCGCTTACCGAGCCGTCCGATGCTTCGGTCGAAGTATCGGTATTTTCACCGATTTGGTCTTCGGAGGTGTCGCTTGACGCGTTTTTATCCTCGATAGTAAAGCTGTCAAGAACAAATCCGTTGATTTGCTTGGTCGTAACGACGATCTTATCGTTTTTAACCGTAACCGTCGTATATGCCGATTGAGTAGGAGTCGGCGTTGCAAGGATTCCGATCTCCTCCTCGTATTTCGCATCGTTTGCGCCGTCGTGATTCAATGCAGTCGATCCGATCGTCGTATAAACCGTACCTATTCCCTTTTTGACCGTTTCGTCAACTGCTTTGGTAACGATCTTTCCGTCCTTCATCGGATAGGTTCTGGTTACTAAGTGGGAATGTCCCTGAATAACAAGATCAACTCCGTATCCCTCGATAACGTCGTGTAACCAAGGTCTGCTTTCGCCTGCGCCCGCACGGTGATATACAGGCTCGTGGAAGAGCATTATCTTCCATTTTGCGTCCTTGTTGGCTTCGAGATCGCGCGTCAGCCAATCGCGTTGAGCGTCGATAATATACTTATCCTGATTGCTGTAGTTTCCGGTGTTCAGCACGATAAAATGCGCATCGCCGTAATCATAGGAATATATCGTTTCGTCTGCGTTTTGGAAAAGCTGTAAAATGCCACCGGTTGCCGAATTCTTGAAGCTTTCATCAAGTGCCGCACTGCCGCCGTTGTTGGGGTGGTTGAAGTGATAATCGAAATAAAGCGGCGTTCCCCACGCATCGTGGTTGCCGATAGCGGCAAACATCGGAGTCGAGGTTCCGTATCCGTTCAGCGACTTGAAATACATATTCCACATATTCTTATCGTTGCCTTTTTCGACAACGTCGCCGGTATGAAGAATAAACGCGGGGTCCTTGACCTCCTCGAACGCCTCTTGGTATGCAGCCATAGCGAACATAAAGCCCTTATCGCCCGAGGTCATTCCGTTCCAGGTGATGCCTTGTGTATCGCCGACGGCAATAAACGTAAACTCGTCGATGCTTTCCTTTGCGGTTCTGAATTTAAATATCTTCGTCCAATCGCTGTCCTTGTCGCTTTCCTTCTTGCCGATCTTGTATTCATATTCGGTGTCGGGAGAAAGCGACGAAATATCGCACTTGAAATAATCCTCGTCCGCTGTGTTGATCGACTCGATCTCCTTGACGGCGTCAACAGTCATCCATTCGGCATCGCCGACCTTGCGGTATTTGAGCGCCATCGTATTCTTACCGGCAAACGTGCTTTTTGCCGTCCAGGCGAAATTGCGCGTTGTCTGTGCCTCGTTAAACGAGGTTACAACGTTGTATATATTCGCGTCCGTGCCGGTATAGACCGGTTCCTTCGTGGTAAGGGTATATTTGTTGACCGTGCATGCTTCGTATTTTACGTCAGCGGCAACGACCTTGCTTTCACCCGTGATGAAGTAATTCATCGCGTCGCCGCCCAGCAGAGTGTAAAAGCCTCTGCGGATTATTTCGCCGTTGGGACCTACGACCCTAACGGTTTGCATTTCCTGATCGGGACTGATGACCGATTCGATCTTATAGGAGCCCTTGCCGTACGAGCCCAAAACGGTCTTTCCTGCAACCCTGAGGTTGCCGTTTTCGATATAGAACAGCTCGGTTCCGCCGTATTTAAGCATAACCTTGCCGTTTCCGCTGTAATCGATCTTGGAGGTATATACCGCCTGTTGACCCTTCGCGATATTTATCTCGGTCGCGCTGTCCGCTTCGACAGACAATACGCTGAATTTGAAATTATCCAGCTCAAAAGCGCCGTCTTCGCAACGGAACACAAGATTCGTCATCGCCGCCATTTCGGCAGCCATATCGGTAAAGGCGTTTGCGGTTCTCGAGCCTTGGATAACCTCGTTGCCCTTCGAATCGGTAATATTTACCAAAATGTTTGCACCCTCCCACGAAACCGTTACGTGCATTTGCTTGTTCAAATGCTCACTGTCGGCAAAATTCTTGGTTGCCGAGCCGACCTTTATGGTATTTTCCTTCGTCGGCATTTCAATAAGATTATACCAGCCGCCGAAGCCAATATAAATTCCGCGCGTATTATTCGCTCCGCCCCAATTACTTCCGTCGCCCTTGTCGGTAAGCTTGAGATCGAAATCGAAAATATAGGTTTTGGTCTGATCGTAAGCACCAACGCCTTTAACTTTTTGCCAATTGAATCTGATCGAGCTTTGCTCATTCAGAATCACCGCACCGTTTTTAAGCTTGGGCGCCTTTGCGTCGGTTTTGCGAACCTCCTCGAGTCCCCAAACACCGCCGGCGGTCATGGTATCCTCTTCGGAGCCGAAGTCAAACTTCTGAACGTATTTGTTAGTTCCGTCACCGAAGGTCACGTTGTCGATCTCGATCGCGCCATCCTCACAGCGCCAAACGAGAAAACGGGTGTACTTGTTGACAGTCGCGTACAGCTCATCGGTGCGCGAGCCCTTTGCGATCACCTTGCCGTCGCAGGCTACCGTGGAAATCACGGTTTTTTCGGAGGGCTTCCATTCGAAAGTACAGTTATAAACCTTATTTAATACATAGGTCGATTTATCGTTCGTCCATCCGCCCAACGGAAGCGCGGCGGTTTTGTCGCCTGCGCGAATGCCTATCTGTCCCGGATTGTTTCCGCTTCTGCATTCGATCTGGTTATAATAACCCGCAACCGCAAAATACAGCTCTCTGTTCCAAGTGTTGTATTCTCCACGCGGCACGTCGTCGCCGAAATCAAGCACCTTGAAATCAAACGTAACGGTATAGGTTTTAGATTTATCAAAACCCGAAAATCCGTTAAGCTTTTGCCAATTAAAACGAATTCCGTCGCCCTCGGCAAAGCTCAAAACGCCGTTTTTGGCTATAGGAGCGCTGCTTTCAAGCGAGCCGAAATCGTTATTGTCCTTTGGCGTTGCATATTCTTTTTCCCAAACGCCTGACTTGTCGTAAAGCTCGGATGAACCGAAATCAACGTAATCGAAGGAATCGGTAAAAAGCACCTGCGCTTCATTCGCGATTGCAGACATCGAGCCAAGCCCTAAAGACTGAACGCAAATGAGCAGGCAAAAAAGCACTGCAAGAATTTTCTTCATAAGAAAGCCTCCGCAATATCGGTAATACCGTATTTTTAGAAAGTTTATCATGCCAATGTTGACAAAGCAAGTCAAATAGTGTATATATTATAGCAAAAAGTTGACTTTTTGGTTTTTGAGAAAGCGTAATGCCATGACAAAAAAAGAAGGCGGTTTTACCTCCGCCAATCTCTCACTTGAGTTCCACAGCTTCATACAACGTCAAAGCGGAGTGCTTAGGCAATTCCACAAAAATTACGAATGCATCACAGCTCTCGAGGGAAAATGCGTATGCACGGTAAACGAGCACCGTTACGAGCTTTCCGTCGGCGAATGCATAATTTTGTTTCCCTTTCAGGTGCTCGAGCTTGAGCTTGAGCCAAACGCTTCTGTGCAGCGAATAATATTTAACGACCACCTTATTCTCACAGTTACGCAATCGATCGAGGGTATGATACCAAAAAACCCTGTTTTCCGTCCGAACGAAAGCGTTCTCGATTTCGGGCTTAAAATGATCTTCGATACCTTCGGCGAAGACAGCGGCCCCATATCCAGAATAACGCCGTTCGAAAACAGAATGAGGATAAAAGGGCTTTTATATATGCTTGCAGGCGACTTTCTTGCCTCGACAACACTCATCACAGCCCCAAAAACCGATATTGCGGCAATGGATATCGCTTTTTACATTGCGGAAAACTTCAAAAACAACATTTCGCTTAAAGATATCGCGAAGGAAAAGGGATATAATTATCAGTATCTCTCTCGCACCTTCAACCGATATATGAACATGAGCTTCAAAAAAATGCTTAACTTTTACCGCATACATCAGGCGTTTACGATGCTTCAGGATACCGACCTTCCCATTTCGCGCATTGCTTTCGAATGTGGCTTCAAAAGCATTCGATCGTTCAATCAGGTATGCCACGACGTATTCAATAAAAAGCCAACGGAAATCAGAAGCATGAGAAGGATATAAGTCTTACGGTGCAGACAAACAACGTTGCCCGTTATATGCTTTTATGCAGATTGTAAAACATTACGAGACAGTTATGATAGTGTAACAAGAACCATTTTAGCCTTTGTGTCAAAAGAAAAAGATGCTCTGCCGTAAAAAGCAGAGCATCTTGATTTTTTGCTGTCATATTGCTGTCAATAACAAAACGAGAACTATAAAATCCCTTGAAATCAGGGGTTTTCAGCGTTTTTGGTATTATTCCCATTCGATCGTGCCCGAGGGCTTAGGTGTGAGGTCGTAGAGAACGCGGTTGATGCCCTCTACCTCATTGGTGATACGAAGGGTTACCTTATGAAGCACCTCATAGGGAATTTCCTCGATGGTTGCGGTCATTGCATCGACGGTATTAACGGCGCGGATGATCGCGGGCCAGCCTTCATAGCGGCTATCGTCCTTGACACCTACCGATTTGATATCGGGAATTACCACGAAATACTGCCATACCTTTTCTGCAAGTCCGCAGTTATCGAATTCCTCACGGAGAATCGCGTCTGCCTCACGGAGAGCCGCCAATCTGTCGCGGGTGATAGCGCCCAGACAGCGAACGCCCAAGCCGGGACCGGGGAACGGCTGACGGTATACCATTGCGTGAGGGAGACCGAGCGCTTCGCCGACAACGCGCACTTCATCCTTAAAGAGAAGCTTGATCGGCTCTACGAGCTCAAACTGAAGGTCCTCGGGAAGACCGCCGACGTTATGGTGCGATTTAACCGCCTTTTTACCCTCTGCCTGCTTAATGCTTTCGAGAATATCGGGGTAGATAGTACCCTGTGCGAGATAAGAGATGCCTTCGAGCTTACGAGCCTCGTCGGCAAATACGTTTATAAATTCACCGCCGATGATCTTTCTCTTGGTTTCGGGATCCGAAACCCCCGCGAGAAGATCTAAGAAGCGGTCGGTAGCATCGACGTAGATAAGGTTTGCGTCGAGCTCATCCTTGAAAATCTTGATTACGTTTTCGGATTCGTCCTTGCGCATAAGACCGTGGTTGACGTGAACGCAAACGAGCTGTTTGCCGATAGCCTTAATAAGAAGTGCGGCAACAACAGAGCTGTCAACACCGCCGGAAAGGGCAAGAAGTACCTTTTTGTCGCCAACCTGGGCGCGAACCTCTGCGATTTGCTCGTCAATGAATTT